>DQKQ01000069.1 GCA_015660615.1 Flavobacteriales bacterium | reverse complement strand
GCAAGTAACTACGATCCGGCTGCAACTATAGATAATAGCAATTGTCTTTATGATGTGTTAGGATGTATGAATATGATGTCTTGTAACTATGATCCTAATGCAACTGTAAATGATGGTGATTGTGATTTAGTTTCTTGCTACGGATGTATGATTACTACAGCCTGTAACTATGATATGGATGTTACTATCCCTGATGGTACATGTGAATTTGCTGATGCTGGTCACGATTGTACTGGCGACTGTTTAGCTGATGCTGATGCTGATGGAATATGTAATGAAAACGAAGTAGTTGGATGTACTACATCAACAGCATCTAATTATAATCCAGCTGCGACGGATGATGATGGCTCTTGCCAATACCCATCATCTGGATGTACTACTGATACTGCTTGTAACTTTGACTGGCAAGCTGTATTTGATGATGGTTCATGTGATTTCACTAACTGCTCTGGGTGTATTGCACCTTCAGCATGTAACTACGATCCAGCTGCTACTTTAAGCGATGGCTCTTGCGTTTTCGCCGATACTTCAGGTCTTTGTCCTTCTGTATGTGATTCAGATGTTGACGGCGATGGTATATGCGATGCTGATGAAGTTCCAGGATGTATCTATGAGAAAGCGTTGAACTTCGATGATTCTGCAACTGATGACGATGGTTCTTGTATATTCTTTGGATGTGTAAGCGATGAGTACAATAACTACAACAAGTATGCAAATACAGATAGTAATGACTGTACTAATACACCGATGAATGCAGACTTTAATTCAGATGGTATCGTTCAACTAGAGGATTTATTAGAGTTCTTAATCTCTTACGGACAAGCTGGACCTAACTGGTCTATTGATTGGGTTGATGATGCTTGTGGAGTTGTTCCTGACGCTCTTGCTGATGTATTCGATGCAAATGCAAATGGTTGTACTTATCCAACAGCATCTAACTACGATCCTGACGCTACTATGGATTTAGGTAACTGTGTGTTCACCGGGTGTACAGATAGTGTAGCTCTGAACTACAATCACCTTGCGAATACTGATGATTCAAGTTGTACGTACCAAGTGTGTCCAGATTTCAATGGTGATGGAGTTGTTCAAACTTTAGATCTATTAGACTTCCTATTAGCTTGGGGAACTGTATATGAGTAATAAAACAGGTGCTTGGTTGAGATGGAATTGATATCAGGTAGTTGTTCACTATAATAAAAAGGGTTAGTCAAATTGACTGACCCTTTTTTAATGACAAAACATTTTCAAATGTTGCTGTAAAAACTGCTTTAAGGTGTTATTTTTACAAAAAAAAATCAGATTATGAATCGTATTGTACATGTAGTTGTCTCTTTAATGTTCGTGAATTTTGTGAGCATAGTATCTGTGAGTGTGAATGGCCAAGTGGAAGTGGTGAATTCGGTGTGGGTGATGAACGAGGGGGGATCTATGGAAACGCCATCAGTGGGGGTGTATAATCCAACTGAAGCGACGTTTACTCAGGTGATGGAATTTGAAGAGGCGGAATTTACTACTGACGTAATTATAGCTGATGGAGCGGCATTCGCGGCAGCAGATAATATGATCTATAGATTCGATTTAGATACATACGAAGTTGAAGCATCTGTTGAAATGGAAGGAGTGCGAAAGCTTGCATACTATGACGGTTCGATATATTCGACAAGAGGTGAATTCGATTCTGAAACGTGGGGTTCAGTCGAGTTTGAAACGTACTTCGTTTGGTTTAATGCGGAAACATTATTGTGGGAAGGAGAGCTGCCTGCAACAGAAGGAGTTGGGTTTGATGCTGAGGACTTAGTTATTAAAAATGGCGTTGCATACATAGCGATTAACAACGCGTTTACCTGGGGAGATGAAGTGGGATTGTTAGGGGTTTATGACATAGAAACCGGAGAGTATACAGAGCACGATTTGGGAGAGGAGGGAAAGAATACGGTTCATTTAAAGGTGACTGAGAACGAGGTTCTGATGGTGAATAATACGGATTGGTCTGCGACTAGTCTTTCTCGTGTTGAGTTGCCATCGTTAGGGGCTGATGAGGCTTTAGTGAACACGATGACAGTTGCGGGCGTTTCGTCAGGCTGCAACGCCGCATCTCTAATAGGCGATGAGCTTGTATTCCAAATCGAAGACGAGATAGGGATGCGTAAAGCGTCCGTTTCAGATTTGACTCCTGCAGCTGAGATGTGGGGACCTGCTACGGATGTTTATTACAGCATGGTAGTGAGTCCTGTAAACGGGGATGTTTATGCGACTGTCACAAATTTTATTGATGAGGCTGAAGTCCAAATCTTAGACGTTGCGGGCACCCTAATCTCATCTTTCCAGGCGGGAGCGATTCCCGGTGGAATGGCATTCGATGTTAGAACTGTAGTTGGAATTACTCACTTTGATTTGTTTGAGGGGAGTAGAGTAGTAGGAGAGTATGATTTGATGGGCAGGGTTTGGGCTAATGGAAACAAAGGCGTCAAGATAGAAACAATGTCAAATCAGACCACCCGCGTTAGTTATGTAGCAGAGTAAAAGTCCTGCCGCAAGAAGAAGTTTAAGCCATGCAGACACCTGTGTGGCTTTCTTTTTCCATGTAAAATATGCGATACTGAGTGTGACGCCTGTGAATAAACCTATTGTCACGTCTAGTTCTGTGCTAATATTGATCCAAATTACGCTGAATATTAGTATGGTAACAAGCGCAGTGATAAGACGCCAGCTCGCTTGAGGACTGTAGGCAATAGGGAAGGTGAGGTGGCCGGCATTTTTATCTCCATCTATATCTTCGATGTCTTTTGCCAATTCACGTGTAAAGACGATAATAAAAGTTAGTCCAAGTAATGCCCCAAATTCCCAAATAAACATTGTGAGGTTCATCAATGTAGTCATTGATGTGTCTATTTCATCAGCATATGAAAATGGAATGACGGAGGATATTGAAGCTGCTACGGCAAAATTCCCGATAAGGACGCGACCTTTAAGTTTTGTAGAATAGAAAAATAAAACAAAACTAATGGCAATAGCTATAACAAGGGGTATGTAGTTTCCTATTTTCCAGCACAAAGAAGCCGCAAGCACGATTCCAATAGCTGTTAGTGTCCAACGGCTTACTAGTGCAATTCTTCTTTTTAGAACTCGACCAACTAAAGCTCGCTCTGGCTTGTTAATTCTATCTTCTTTAATATCGAAATAATCATTTATAATATTCCCTCCTGCAGCTAAGAAAACTAAGGGAAGTGTAATGAGGCACTCTAATAGCCAATCGCCACCATTTGTAAATGCACCGTGATAACTATATCTGAGAACTACAATTGCTATAGCGATAATTATAAGGTTGAGGGGTCTTATGACTCTAAACCAAGCGTAAAACGGGGATGATGTAACAGGATCTTTAACCATGAGTTGCATCAATTAAGTTCTCCGTTTTCAAAGTCGTTAAAGCGTAATTAAACCCAGAGTGGATTGCGTGAGCACCATGACGCCCTGTTTTATCGAGAGCTAAATAACCTACCTGTAGGTTGCTTACGTCCATAGAGTCTATGATTCTCTTAACTGCAGTTTCACATGCCGCCTGGGGGTGAAGCCCGCCTCTCATAAGTTCTACAACTAAAAAGCTACCCACCGTTCTCATAACTGCTTCTCCTAATCCAGTAGCAGTAGCAGCACCTACAGCTCCATCAACAAAAAGGCCGGCTCCTATAATGGGGCTGTCGCCCACTCTGCCATGCATCTTATATGCTACGCCACTTGTTGTGCAACCCCCTGAAAGTCGACCTTCATTGTCTAATGCAAGAATCCCTATTGTGTCGTGATTTTCAATATTGATGACTGGTTTGTATTCGTGTTTCTCCATCCATCTGAGCCATGCCTCACGAGCTTTTTCTGTGAGGAGGTCAGTGCTTTTGAATCCTGACTCTAAGGCAAACATTTTAGCTCCTTCACCCACGAGCATAACGTGTGGTGTTTCTTCCATTACTTTTCTAGCAACTGAGAGCGGGTACATTATGTCTTGCATAGCTGCTACAGAACCAGCTTGGCCTGTATGATCCATACAACAGGCGTCAAGCGTCACTATTCCGTCTCTATCGGGTAATCCGCCAATCCCTACAGAAAGCCCCTCAGCATCTTCTTCAACCAATTTCGCAGCTGCTTCAATCATATCGAGGGCTGTCCCACCTTTTGAGAGTGCGCTAAACCCCGCAATGTTTGCCTGTATTCCGTGATTCCAAGTGCTAACCATAGTTGCGCCTGGTTTATCTAAAGGAGTAATTGTGTTTACAGGTTTAGCAATTTCAGCACCTATCATTCGGTTAATAGCGAATGGAGCAAGGCCAAGTACTCCGCCTAATGATGCGAGTTTTCCTATGAAACTCCTTCTATTTGGTTTATTTGATTGACTCATAGCTCCAAGGTAGTATAATAATTATGTAATATGTTGTATATTAGTATGACTATGATTAATTTTTAATCTTCTACCTATGCGAAACTTTTCTACTTTTTTCTTATCGCTATTGTTCTTTTTAGCATTTCCCCTCACTTTTTCAGGCCAAACACTTTCTGCTGACAATGACGGTGATGGTTGTGTAGGAACACCTGATTTATTGACACTTTTAAGTCAATTTGGAGAGTGTTCTAGCTCATTCACTTGTGGCGACCTCATCTCCCACGACTGTTACGACTACAGTACAGTCTTAATCGGTGACCAGTGTTGGTTCAGTGAAAACTGCCGCTACTTACCATCAGTTTCGCCAGCAAGTGAAGGAAGTCCCACCTTTATAACAGACCCATATTACTACGTTCTTAACTACCAGGGAACAGATGTAACAGCTGCAAAAGCAACTGACAACTACGGTACTTATGGAGTCCTGTACAACTGGCATGCTGTGATGACAGAGGGGATTTGTCCAAGTGGTTGGCATATCCCTTCAGATGGAGAGTTCACCGAGCTTACAGACTTCTTAGGCGGAGAGGATGTAGCAGGAGATGCTCTGAAAGCTACTTCAGGGTGGGCTAATAATGGTAACGGCTCTAATTCTAGTGGTTTTTCGGGCTT
>DQKQ01000245.1 GCA_015660615.1 Flavobacteriales bacterium | reverse complement strand
GCTCTAAGTCTTCACTTTCTGTAAAGGACTCGCCTAGGTTGAGAGGTTCCCTCAACCTAATTGCATCTGGAACTGTTTTCTCAATTAGTTCATCTATAGAGCTAAGACCTATGGTCGCAAGCATGATTGTTAGGTCTTCGTAACGAGGACCCATATGCCGTGAGGCGAAACTTCCTAATTTCATACGAGATAAATATGAAGATTGAAACAGCAAAATGAAAGGGCAAAGATATCTTTTATCACCTTTGCAACATGCAACTCGTGAAGATTCTTGGATACAGCCATTTAATTATTGCTGTTGGGGCAGGAGTGACCGCTTACATTAGTGGATTGTCATTAGGCTTAGGTGGTGAGGTGCGCGAATCGGCAATTCTAATTGGCGCCTTTACCGGGCTCGGATATACTGTCCAAAGATTTATTAAAACACGATTTTTCCCTCATTCAGCTCCTCCTGAAAGGATAGCTTTTATGAATAAATATGGGGTAGGGTTAATTGGGGGTTGGGGGGTTGCTTTAATAGTTGTTATAACGCTTTTTGCAGTTGAGTTTTCTACTTCTGCCATTGCTTTAGTGATCTTTCTAATCATTATTAGTACAGCTTATGCAGCTATCCCACTGCGTGAAAAGGCATATTTAAAGTTGCCCCTGGTAGCAAGTGTTTTTGCTTTAGCAACTGTTGTGTTCCCTGTTTTACTTGCGGGGTATGAACTATCATATTTTTCTCCAGTATTGGCGATGGTATTGCTTGCACGGGTTTTATATATCGCAGGTATTACCATTCCTTTTGATGTCAGGGATTTAAGCATAGATTCAGTTAATATGAAAACTGTCCCCCAACAAATTGGTGAGAAGCGGGCACTTCAACGGGCTGTGATTTTAGTTGTAGGGTCTGGGGTTATATGGGCAGGGCTTATAATTATGGAGGCTGTAAATCAAATTGTGGGTTATAGTTTACTGGTTCACGCAATAATTTCTATTCCCTTTGTATCTCCCTTTTTAGCTGCACGAAATCGCAGTGAATTTTATTACAGTATAGTTCTTGATGGATTAATCTCTTTTCAATTCGTAATTTTGCTTTTATGTTATCTACTATTCCAACAATAGCCGATGCGCAAATACTTGATGCCGCAGATCCGCTAAGCTGTTTTCGTGAGAAGTTCTTAATTCCTAAACACAAGGGGAAAGACACAATGTACTTTACGGGGAATAGCTTGGGGTTGCAGCCTCGTTCGGCAGCAGAAGCTTTAAAAACGGAGCTAGATGATTGGGCTGAACACGGCGTTGAGGGGCATTTGAGGGCCCGCCACCCTTGGATGCATTACCACGAGCTTTTCTCAAAACCTCTCGCTTCATTAGCTGGTGCGCTACCCTCTGAGGTGGTTGCAATGAATGCTCTAACAGTTAACCTACACCTGCTTTTAGTTAGTTTTTACAAGCCAGAAGGCACTCGTACGAAGATCATATGTGAGGCGAAATCTTTCCCTTCTGACCGTTACGCTCTTTTAAGCCAAATCAACTTTCACAACCTCGATCCCGACGAAAACCTCATCGAACTTTCTCCCCGTGATGGCGAGCATTGTTTGAGGGTTGAAGATATAGAAAAGGCGATTTTCGATGCTGGAGACAGCCTCGCAACCGTAATGATAGGAGGAGTAAACTACTATACAGGTCAGCTACACAATCTTCAAAAAATTACTTTAGCCGCACACAAAGTGGGGGCTATATGTGGATTCGATTTGGCGCACGGCATGGGCAATGTTCCCTTCGAACTTCACAACTGGGATGTAGATTTTGCATGCTGGTGCAGCTACAAGTATATGAATTCCGGTCCAGGGGCAGTAAGCGGAATTTTCGTTCATGAACGTCATCACAACTCCGACATACCTCGCTTTGAAGGTTGGTGGGGTCACGATAAGTCCATTAGATTTGATATGAGCCCAAGCTACATCAGTATGGGGACCGTTGAATCTTGGCAACTTAGTAACGCTCCTATCTTAAATATGGCTGTTCACAAAGCATCACTCGAAATTTTTGAAGATGCCGGGGGCATTCATGCTTTGAGAGAGAGGTCGTTGCGTCTCACTGCGTACCTTGAGAAAACTGTTCAAGCTATCGCTTCAACAACAGGAACTAATTTAGAGATAATTACGCCTTCTAACCCTGTTGAAAGAGGATGCCAACTAAGCATTGTCGCTCACGGACAGGGACGTGATCTCCAAGATAAATTATCTGAAGCAGGTGTTATTGTAGATTGGCGTGAACCCGACGTGATTAGAATGGCTCCGGTGCCACTTTACAATTCGTTTGAAGACATTGCGAGGTTTGGACATATTCTAGCCGAATCATTAAGTTAAATTTGCAGTATAGTAAAATCTAGTTTCGCCACTCTACTTCGTGGCTCCAATCTGACTTAATTTTTACTTTCGTAGACATGATTTCAGCAGGTTCTGGAGATTCCCATTGCAGTAAATCAACGCTTCCCCAAAGTCCATCACCATCCGTGTCGCCTGTCCATTTTAATTGATATGTGCCTTGTGTTAAATTTTTAAATTCAACCGCCTTGTTATCCTCAAGCCTCTGTTTTTTTACTACTTCACCATTTGAAGCGATTAATTCAAGCCAACCATTCTTCTCGATTTTTACTCTCAAATCTCCCAAGCTTTTCTTTTCGAAAACACTCCATTTAAAACTTGTAGTATCAGAGATTTGGACCCCGCCATACCCCACAACTCCACCAGGAATAACTGTTAATTCAAAAGAGTTTCCTCTTGTGAAATTTCCTTTCACAATAACCTTAAACGGGTCTAAATAATCGATATAAACAGAGTCTAAAAACATTTCTAGACTGTCTTCTGTAATAAGTTTAAATAAAGAACCTGCTACGCTTTCTAAGGGTCTGGAAAATATGAACTCTGCAATATTTGATGACACCACCTTTCCTTCTGGTCCCTTCACTTCTTTGAAAGTTTCCATCTGAGTCAATTTTATTTCCTGAAAATTTAAAGTGTCGTTTCCACACCAAACAACATCGGAAGAGCTCTCGCCAGACAATACCCATAAATTTTCATTGTTATGAAAAAACTCATTGCCACTAACGTCAATCTTGTCTGACAATTCTATTGGAGCGCTTAAAAAAATATTAACGAGTCCAAGGGAATCCCTCGAGCTTTTCACAAAATACTTAACCGCTAGCTCACTAGTAGCCTGCATTCTGAGTGGCGTCTCTAAGGTCACATGACCCTCCACAACTACAACCTCCTCAAAAACTGCCAATCCTTCTCCTGAAGTCCAAACATAATTTCTGTCATTGTCCTCGATAGCCATGATTTTATATCGCCCCGAAGGTAGATAATTCAGTAAAAACTCACCTGATTCATTAGTTGTACTGACAAATTGGGGCTTTGCCCCGTTAAAAATTGAATCCGGTGAAATAATAGAATCATACATAAGAACTCTAACTCCCGATTTAGGCTGTGAAGTAAAAACATCAACTACAGAGCCGCTTATTGAAAGAGAGTCTAAATGATCTCCTGTGGAAAATGCATGAACGAAGTTATCAATCGAATTTCCCTCCCGTATATCTACAATCGCATCTCCAAATTGAAACACATAGGTTTTATCAGATTGCAATTCATCATTCCAAACAAAGGTTACCGTTTTTCCTTTCATTGACCACTGTAATCCTTGTGGGAGGATTGGTGAGACTAACAGTTGACTATTTAATGATTTAACATTCACGTACTCATCGAATGTCACAGAAATAGCTCCTCCTTTATCTCCAATTACATTGGTTGCGCCAGATTTAGGGGAAATTTCTAAAACAATTGGAGCCTCCTTGTCTACACCTCCTCCAGAAGGAGTTCCTACCTGAGCACAAGAGGTAATAATTATTGAGACAATAAAGGCCTGTATTAGCACGAATATGTCCTCAAATAATTTCATTTCTTTTTAGCAAATATAATAACTCACTAACGTTACGCGTGGCCTTTAGTTAAGCAAGTGCGAGAACTACCGCACCTAACACAACTCTGCCCCTTAACTCTAGAATCTCACGACATTCTCTCAACGTAGCTCCAGTTGTTAAAACATCGTCAACGAGAATCACGGGACTCATCTTACTTTTGTTTTTCTTGTGGTTAAAACCGTAAGTCTGTTTCAATGCTTGAGATCTTCCCTGTCTATTTGAACCCGTCAAAGAGGCTCCGTGCTTTTTGCGAATAAGACCCGCCCCATCAACCTTAACATCCCAAACTTCTCCCAGCCCAGCCGCCAATCTTTCAGCCTGGTTGTACCCTCTTTGGAGTTTTCTTTTAGGGTGAATAGGAACTGGCACTAAGACTACGCCTTCTGGCGGCGGATCCCAACGGGTTGCTATCCAGTTGCCGAGTTTTTTAACCCGCCTTGGCTCGCCCCCATATTTACATTTATGAATAATTGCCCTCGATCCGCCATCGCTTAAACGAAATCCCACTGCAGACCAAACACAGTTCATTCTTTCCTTAAATAAAGTACTACTTACTACACCCGGTTCATATACTCCCCAATTCATAACACATAAACTACACGCCCCAGCTACATGCCCGTAATACGTTATAGGCATACCACAACTTAGACATGTCTGAGGTACAAACCCTTCTATCAATGCCTGGGCTAAATATTTAATCATTTTTTTCACATTTATAAAATTTGCAGACACAAAGACGGTAAATTTCAAAGCCGTTTGTTAATGATTTTATAATCGGTTGTGTTGAACATGTAGTCGTTAGGTTTGCAAGGTGAAATTTGGCAAAATAGATATTAACCTTGAAGGAGAGAAGCTTGATAAAGATCATTGGGAACTTCCCGAAGTGAAGATAGAATGGGCTGAGAGGAGTGATCCAGGCGATAAGACTTTGATAAGAACTGGGGGGACTTCCTGGCGCATTAAATCTTGGAGGGGGGGTGTTTACCCCATTAAAGATCCGATGAGAACCTGGGCGAATCACTATGGAAAGCGATTCGGTAATATTGAATTTAACGCTACTCATTATAGGATATACTCACCTGAAAAGATGGCTGAATGGGCTCGTGAAATGCCTGCAGATTTCGTTTTCTGCCCTAAATTTCCTGCTATTATTTCACATTATAGGCGGTTCAATAATTGTGAAGGTCCCACTGATGATTTTATTAAAGGTATACTAGCTTTAGGTGATAAACTAGGTCCTGTTTTTCTTCAACTCCCACCTCATTATGCACCTAAGCACAGTGAAAAATTGATGAAGTATTTAAACAATTGGCCTAAAGAAATAAAGATGGCTGTGGAATTTCGTCATCCCGATTGGTTCAAAGGTGGTGAAGAGGCTGAAACCGTTTGGGAATTATTGTCACAGAAAGGAATCGGAGCGGTAATTAGCGATACCGTCGGAAGACCCGACGCTCTACATATGCGCCTTACAGCACCGTTTCTTCTTGTGAGATTTGGTGGTTATGATGGGCATTGGAGTGATGAAAAGAGGTTGATGGTTTGGTGTACATTGATGAAAAAATTAATGGATGCAGGAACGCCACTCAACTCGTTCGACCTACTTGTACATACTACAGACAGTGAATTCACACCCGAAACTTGCAGTAAATTTGAAGCAATGATTAAAAAGATTAGCTAATCAAAATACACTTATAAATGAAAATTATTACGCTTATTTTTTGTCTTTTCACATGTTCTATTTTAGCGCAAAACACGAGTTCACCTTTTGATGTTACTAAGAAATCGAATAACTCTGAAATTCTTGAAAAGCAAACTCAGTACCGCCCGCTAATTTTACCCTCTGCTTTTATTACTTATGGATTTATCGGGTTAAAAAATGAAAAGCTTAATGCTCTTGACTTAAGTATTAGAGATGAATTGAGGTATGTTGAGAGAAAAGTTAATCTTGATGATTATTTAGAGTACAGCCCTCTAGTTGCCGTTTACGGTTTAAATCTTCTTGGAAAAAAGGGGGTGCACGATTTAAGAGAACTCTCGAAAATTACGGGCTATTCTATTGTAATTACCGGTGTTTCAGTCTATAGCATTAAGCTGCTTACGGGAATAGAAAGACCTGACGGATCCGCCTTCACCTCCTTCCCTTCTGGACATACTGCAACAGCTTTTATGTGTGCTGAAATATTATATCAAGAGTATAAGGACGAGTCTATTCTATATGGAATTCTAGGATACACAGCCGCCGCCGCTACAGGTTATCTTAGGATATATAATGACAAACACTGGTTCTCAGATGTCGTTGCAGGAGCTGGATTCGGGATATTAAGCACTAAGCTATCCTATCTTCTCCATGAAAAACTGCACTCAAGGTCATCAAGAACTACATCAAGAAATAAAAGGCGTTACTTGCCGTGACACTTTTTAAACTTCTTACCAGAGCCGCATGGGCAAGGTGAGTTAGGTTGCACTTTCTTCTCTGTGCGAATCGGGTCAACTGGCTTGGGTCGAGATGTAGGATGAGGTTGGCCAGGTTGAGTTGGAGAAATTGCTCCACCGCCGGCAGCTGCCCTTGCAGCATTCTGTTGGGCGATATTTTCTACGCCCGCCTTAGATGTTTTACCTAATGGAGCAGCTTCTATTTTCTTCCCTTGGCGCAATGGTTGTTCTCCTGCATTTATAGGAATTGTGCACTTCATTAAGAATGAAGCGACCTCAGCATTTACCTTTTGAACCATTTGCTTAAATAGCTCGTACGACTCGAATTTGTAGATGAGAAGCGGATCCTTTTGCTCGTGTCTCGCGTGCTGAACATTGTTCCTTAAATCATCCATAGATCTAAGGTGTTCCTTCCAATGCAAGTCAATAACAGCAAGGACCACTTGCTGCTCGAGAGCCTTCATGACGCTTACCCCCTCGGTTGCAACACTTTCGTCAATATCAGCACTCACCTGAATGGTCTTCAGTCCGTCAGAAAATGGGACAAGTATGCTTTTGAAATCGTTAGACTCATCGTCGTAAACACGCTGGATTACTGGATGAGCTCTGCGAGATAAATCTTCAATTTTAGATCTGTAATGTTGCTCCGATTGAGCGTAACATTGGTAAACTAAATCATCAGTATCTGCCGAAAGGAAATCGTTTTCTGAAACGGGAGCTTCAATCCCTAAGTTAGAAAGCATCGCTAGACGGAAATTATCGTAGTCTTTAGTCTCGTGCGTAGCATCAACATTTGCCTCAACAAGTTCGAAGAACATATTTGCAATATCCGTTCTAATTCTATCGCCATAAAGAGCATTTCTACGGAGCTTATAAATCACTTCTCGCTGGGCGTTCATGACATCGTCGTACTCAAGAAGTCTCTTTCTAATCCCGAAATTGTTTTCCTCTACTTTCGTTTGGGCTCTTTCTATGGACTTAGAAATCATCTTGTGCTGAATGACTTCTCCATCTTTGTGCCCCATCCTGTCCATCATCTTCGCTACTCGGTCAGAGCCAAACAGACGCATCAAATCATCTTCTAAAGATGCATAAAATTGTGACGATCCTGGATCTCCTTGACGACCTGCACGACCTCTAAGTTGTCTGTCAACTCTGCGCGAATCATGCCTCTCAGTTCCTATAATAGCAAGACCTCCAACCTCTTTAACTTCTTTCGTTAATTTAATATCGGTACCACGTCCCGCCATATTTGTTGCGATCGTAATCGTTCCCGCCTGACCAGCTCTGGTCACAACCTCCGCCTCTTGTTGGTGTCTCTTCGCGTTTAGAACCTGGTGATCTAAGCCTTGTCTATCTAACATTCTGGAAAGCAATTCCGAAACTTCCACAGTCGTTGTTCCTACAAGAACGGGTCTGCCTGCCTTGCTTAATGCAGCTATTTGCTCAATCGCTGCATTGTATTTCTCGCGCTTAGTCTTGTAAACCAAATCCTCTCTGTCGTCACGTGCAATAGGCCTGTTTGTAGGGATTACCTTAACATCTAATTTATAGATATCCCAAAACTCACCTGCTTCTGTCTCCGCAGTTCCAGTCATACCAGCAAGCTTGTGGTACATCCTAAAGAAGTTCTGTAGAGTAACTGTCGCATATGTTTGAGTCGCTGCCTCAATCTTTACATTCTCTTTCGCTTCAATCGCTTGGTGTAAACCATCTGAATAGCGTCTTCCGTCCATAATACGTCCGGTCTGCTCATCGACTATTTTCACCTTATTCTCCATAATAACGTACTCGATATCCTTCTCGAATAAAGTGTATGCTTTAAGAAGTTGATTCATCGAGTGAATTCTCGCGGATTTGACTCCGTAATCTTGCATCACCACCTGCTTCCTCGATAATTTTTCGTCATCGTTAGCGTCTGAATTGTCAACTGCAACAAGCTCCGTTGCGATGTCCGGCATTGTGAAAAATGCGTCATCATCCATCCCCTGAGTAAGATAAAGAATGCCTTTCTCGGAAAGTTCAATTTGGTTTTGCTTCTCATCAATAACGAAGAATAGCTCTTCATCCGCCTTGTGCATCTCGCGCTGATTGTCAGCTAAGTAAAACGACTCAACTTTTAATAGGCGCTGCCGCATCCCTTCATTACTTAGGAATTTAATGATGGGTTTCGACTTAGGGAGTCCTCGAAAAGCTCGGTAAAGAGCTAATCCAGCAACTTCGTTTTCCTCTTTTGAGAGTCCATCGGTGAGAAGCTTCTTCGCCTCTGTGAGAAATCCTTGTACCGCTTTTTGTTGAACTTGAATCAGCTTAACAACCATTGGTTTTAGAGATTCAAACTCCTGTTCGTCGCCTTTAGGTGTGGGTCCGCTAATAATAAGTGGTGTTCTTGCCTCGTCAATAAGAACAGAATCCACCTCGTCAACGATTGCGTAATGATGACGCCTTTGGACTAACATGTTAGGATTCTTCGCCATATTATCACGCAGATAATCGAACCCGAATTCATTGTTCGTACCAAACGTGATATCACACTTATATGCCTCTCTTCGAGACTCACTGTTAGGCTGATGCTTATCTATGCAATCAACTGTCAGGCCATGAAATTCGTATAATGGACCCATCCACTCTGAGTCACGCTTAGCCAGATAGTCGTTAACGGTCACAAGATGAACTCCCCGACCCGTGAGGGCGTTTAAGAACACCGGCAAAGTTGCAACGAGGGTTTTTCCCTCACCCGTGTGCATTTCCGCAACGCTACCCCTGTGAAGGGACACTCCACCTACAAGTTGAACGTCGTAGTGAACCATTTCCCAGGTTACATCTGACCCGGCTGCTTTCCATGTATTAGACCAAAAAGCTTTCTCACCCTCTACCCTAACCAAATCTCGCGTTGCAGCTATATCCTTATCGAACTGCAATGCCGTAACCTCAATTTCACCTTCCGATGTGAATCTCTTAGCAGTCTCTTTTACGAGCGCGAAAGCTTCGGGTAAAATTTCCGCAAGTACAACTTCGAGTTCCTCATTAATCTCCAACTCTAACTTATCTATCCTTTCGAAAACAGCTTCTTTAGAGTCGAGATCAGACTCGGGCATGGTCTCTGTTTTTATTTTTAATTCATCAATCTCTCCTTGCAAATCAGCAATGTGATCATTGATTCTTGTTCGTAGATCGGTAGATTTAGCTCTGAGTTCATCGGCGCTGAGGTTGATGAGGGACTTTTCAGCCAACAAAATATCATCAACAACTGGCTGAATTTCTTTCAGGTCGCTGGATGATTTATCTCCTAGAAATATTTTTAAAAGGCCTTTAAGCATTATGCAAAAGTACGCATTCAGCGTTCCTTAAATAAGTCCATTTTATGATTGCTTTTTGAACTTATAAAATCATACCCTAATTCTGTCCTTTTTATTTCAAATTTACAAATCATCACCAATTTATAACCGCTCTTGGTACAGTAAATAAAGGTAACACACTTCGTTATTAACATAAGTGTTAAAAACTAGATGGTAAAGAGGCTGAAATGACCTTGCATAAATAGGGGTCTAGATTGTTTCTTTGAGACGTTGGTTTAAAACACGATTATACAAAAGACATGGATGCATCTACTTCTAAAATAAACGAGCTCGAGACCGAGACCAAGACAAAACAAGTCGCTTTAGACGAACAAACATCTATTGAGGAGGTGCTGCCCGAAAACACAGCTATCGAAGAACCTATATTAATTGAAAACCCCAAGCGCTTTGTTTTATTCCCAATTCAACACGACGATATTTGGGCTGAGTATAAAAAGCAAGAGGCTAGTATTTGGACAGCTGAGGAGATCGATCTTTCTTCTGATCTTACTGATTGGTCCGATAAGCTTAACGATGATGAGAGGTTTTTCATTAAAAATGTTCTTGCATTCTTTGCTGCTTCTGATGGTATTGTAAATGAGAATATCGCGGAGAATTTTGTTCAAGAGGTTCAATATACAGAAGCTAAATTTTTCTATGGATTCCAGATTATGATGGAGAACATACACTCCGAGACTTATTCTTTACTAATAGACACTTACATACAAGACACGAAAGAAAAGGATCGTTTATTTAATGCAATTGAGACTCTCCCGTTTGTTAAGGCAAAAGCTGAGTGGGCTATGCGCTGGATAGATAAGGGAAGTTTTGCTGAGCGCTTAATTGCATTTGCTGCTGTTGAAGGCATCTTCTTTAGCGGAAGTTTTTGTTCGATTTTTTGGCTTAAAAAGAGAGGCCTTATGCCTGGGCTTACATTCTCAAACGAGCTAATATCTCGAGACGAAGGAATGCACTGTGATTTTGCTTGTCTACTGTACAACGATCATCTTGTAAATAAACTCCCTAAGAAAACCGTAGAGAAAATTATTGTTGATGCTGTTGATATGGAGAAGGAGTTTGTTACTGAAGCTCTTCCCGTGAGGCTCATCGGCATGAATGCAGATCTTATGCAGCAATACATCGAGTTTGTTGCGGACAGACTACTTGTGGAACTAGGAAACGAAAAGGTTTATAACGCCACAAACCCATTTGACTTTATGGATATGATTTCACTTCAAGGAAAAACAAATTTCTTTGAGAAAAGAGTTGGAGAATATCAAAAATCCGGGGTAATGAACCACGGATCTGAAGAAAACAAAAACTTTAATATGGAAGCTGACTTTTAAAAAAAAATACCATCTCATTATCCTACCTGAACCAACCTCAAGATATTTGCCATGTACGTAGTTAAACGTGACGGAAGACGTGAACTTGTTCAATTTGACAAGATTACAGCCAGAATTAAAAAACTTTGTTATAGCCTACACGAATCTGTTGATCCGCAACGTATTGCTATGCGTGTTATCGAGGGCGTCTACGATGGTGTTACGACTACTGAGCTTGACAATCTAGCTGCAGAAGTCGCTGCAACGAGCGCTGTAACTCACCCCGATTACGCCAGTCTTGCTAGTCGTATCGCGGTAAGCAACTTACACAAAGCAACTAAAAAATCCTTCGCTGAAACGATAGATGATCTCTATAACTACGTAGATCCTGTAACTGGTGATCCAGCAAGCTTAATCGCTGAAGATGTATATGAAATCATCAAAGAAAATGCAGAATACTTAGATTCACAGATTATTTACGACAGGGATTTTAGCTACGATTTTTTCGGATTTAAAACATTAGAGCGTTCATATTTGTTAAAGATGAACGGAGCTATCTGTGAAAGACCACAGCAGATGCTTATGAGGGTGAGTGTAGGAATACATAAAGATGACCTCGAATCTGTTGTGAGTACATATCACATGCTTAGTGAAGGTTGGTTTACTCACGCAACACCTACTTTATTTAACTCGGGCACACCTAAGCCACAGATGTCAAGTTGCTTCCTTTTAACAATGAAGGAGGACAGTATTTCTGGCATCTACGACACACTAAAGCAATGTGCAAAGATTTCTCAAAGTGCTGGTGGCATCGGTTTAGCTATGCATAATATCCGAGCAAAGGGATCATACATCAAAGGGACAAATGGCACCTCAAACGGAATAGTTCCTATGTTGAGAGTGTTTAACGATACCGCTAGATATGTTGACCAAGGTGGAGGTCGTAGAAAGGGTTCTTTTGCGATGTACCTAGAACCCTGGCATTCTGATATCTTTGACTTCCTCGAAATGAGAAAGAATCACGGAAAAGAAGAACAGAGGGCGAGAGATCTCTTTTACGCTCTTTGGATTCCAGATTTGTTTATGAAGAGAGTTGAGGAGAATGGGGATTGGACTTTAATGTGTCCCAACGAGTGTCCGGGCTTGCCTGAGACACATAGTGCTGAGTTCGATGCTCTGTATACTAAGTACGAGAAAGAAGGAAAAGGAAGAAAGACAATTAAAGCTCAAGACCTTTGGTTTAAAATTCTGGAGAGCCAAGTTGAGACCGGAACGCCTTACATGTTATTCAAAGACGCAGCTAACTCTAAGTCTAATCAGAAGAACCTGGGGACAATTCGCTCATCAAATCTCTGTACTGAGATTATCGAGTACACCGCTCCAGACGAAATCGCTGTATGCAATCTCGCTTCTATTGCCCTTCCTAAGTTTGTCAAGTCTGATGGAACATTTGACCACGATAAATTATTTGAGATAACATATCAAACGACTAAGAACCTCAACTGCATTATTGATAGAAATTACTATCCAGTAATTGAAGCGCGCAATTCAAATATGCGCCACCGCCCAATCGGAATTGGTATTCAAGGATTGGCTGACGTTTTTATTTTAATGCGACATGCTTTTGATTCTGATGAAGCTCGCAAGCTTAACAAAGAGATTTTTGAAACTCTTTACTATGCTTCTTGTACCGCATCTAAAGACCTCGCTAAAGTTGATGGTGCTTATGAGACGTTTGAAGGCTCACCTGCTTCAAAAGGAATTCTTCAATACGACATGTGGGATGTAACTCCGTCAAAACGTTGGGAGTGGGATGTGCTTAAAGAGGAGATCAAGAAACATGGAATGCGGAACTCTTTGTTAATAGCTCCTATGCCTACAGCTTCTACTGCTCAGATTTTAGGAAATAACGAATGTTTCGAGCCTTACACTTCTAACATTTACACTAGACGTGTATTGTCAGGTGAGTTTATCGTTGTAAACAAGCATCTACTCAGAGATTTAGTCAAGCTCGACCTTTGGGATGATGATATGAAAAATCGATTGATTGCAGCTAATGGATCAGTCCAAAACATTGATGAGATTCCTGACAATATCAAGTTGCTTTACAGAACCGCCTGGGAGATATCTCAGCGTTCAATTCTTGATATGGCAGCAGATCGTGGTGCTTACATATGCCAATCACAATCTCTTAATATTTTTATGGAGAATGTGACAAATTCTAAGCTCACTTCTATGCACTTTCACGCTTGGAAAAGTGGGCTTAAAACAGGCATGTACTACCTAAGAACTAAGGCCGCAGCTGATGCCATTAAGTTTACGGTAGACAAGAAGTATAAGACAAAAGATACACCTACAGTACCTGAGTTTACTCAAGAAGAGGCAATTGAAATGTGCAGCATTGAAAACGGTGATGACTGCGATATGTGTGGCAGCTAAGACTCAAAAATCACAACAACTTTTTAGACCTTCGAAGCTATTAAAGTTCTGAAGTCTATTAGGATTAGGGCGAACCCTAAGATGATATGAATGGGCTGTGCGAATGCCGGAAAGCCCATTTGTGTGAACAGCAGTCCTGTTAAGGTTTGGCCTAAAAGGATAGCTATAGTGATTTGAGCGTAATTCCTAAAGTTCTCATTCTTCAGCATAGGAATAGCCCACATCAAGTGAATTGCAATTATTGCCCAAACAGCTGAACGGTGTAAAACCCACCACCCGGGGAGCGAATCAATCAAGTTAGCTCTCGAGACATTAGACTCAAGAGCAATGTCAACTGCCTCACGGATCTGAGTTCCGAAAACCAATTGCATGAAAGCAATCAATAGTGAGATAAATATCCAGTTTCTGGTGGCTTTTCTAATTAATGTTTTTGTGCCTTCAAGGTGTTGGATTAACCCAACAAGTAAAACCAGTATTGCCAAAGCACTCACCATGTGAATGGTAATTGAGAACGGTATCAAATTACCTTCTACAACAAGTTTTCCAAGCCAAGAAACAAATAGCACTGATGCTACGGTCGCTGACGCGAGAATTATCGGGATTCTTCTTCGCGACCTTATCGCAAGAATAAATAGAATAATTATAGGTATCCCCGAGAGGGCACCTATAAGGCGGTTAAAGTATTCTATCCAAGTATGGACAGCGTTAAACTTGGCATAACTATGCTTGGCATATGGCTCCCAATTAGTACTCTCAAATTCCTCTCCAAATGACAAATGATCTTCCTTTGATACCCACAATGTGTCACGCTCAATAACCATTGTTCCTTCTGAATACTCAACTCCAACACTCCATTTTATTTGGTCTTCAGACGTAGGAGGTATAAGTAGGCCAAAACATTTAGGCCAGTCTGGACAACCCATACCTGAACCAGTCATTCTAACTATAGAACCAGCAAGTACAACTATATAAACCAGTACAAATGCTATATTAGCTACGCGTTTCAATTTGAGGTACTCGGCGCGTAATTCGTCACTAATGCAGAGGTTACACCATAAAGCTTACCATCAGCTATATTAGTAACAACAGAAGCTAGAGATTCAACCGTCTCGATTTTAGGGTCATACTCTATGGTTGCAAAATCTATCTCTCTGTCGATGTCAAAATTTACAGTAACATTTGAAACTCCTTTCTGTTCTAAGAGCTCCTTCTTGACTTTTGCAACGCAACCTACCTCACACATCATTCCTTTAATTTCAAGCCTTGCCGTTGTTTTATTCAATTCCCCTACCTCATTAACTTCGGTAACTACCAAATCATAAACTTCAATATTTCTCTCACAGCCTGTTAGCATAAAAACGGCAATTACTACGGCAGTTGCAAGTAATGTTGAAATTTTATTCATGATACAAATGTAGGTGTGAATAGTGGATACAAGGTTGACTTACATTTGCCAAACTGTGCAAAATAATAAATCAAAAATAGTAATCTGGGGAGCTCTACTTCTCTTAGCATTTGTTTGGGGCAGCTCCTTTATTTTAATGAAGATTGCTATTTTCGACTCTTCCGGGGAGTTTGTTTATACACCTGTAGAAGTCGCTGCTTTGCGAATAGCTATAGCTGGAATAGTGCTCTTGCCTATTACTATAAAATATTTGAAATCGATAAAAAGATCTCAAATGCTGTCTCTTTTAGCAATTGGCACATTGGGTAATTTATTCCCCGCATATCTATTTACCTCAGCTGTAAGTTCTATCCCATCAGCAATCGTAGGAATGCTGAATGCACTTACGCCTTTGTTTACAATGATTGTGGCCGCATTTGTGTTTAAAACTGTTGTTTCTAAAGTTCAATTTTCCGGGCTGACTATAGGGCTTATTGGGGCCTTGTTACTTGCAGCCGGTGACTTGGGGGTAACTACTGTAACAGGAGATATTGAAT
>DQKQ01000121.1 GCA_015660615.1 Flavobacteriales bacterium | reverse complement strand
ATGACGATTAATGCAAGTGAAACAACTTATATAGAAAGTTATACGTTCCAATCAGACATTCACTATAAGCCATCAGAAATTATTCATGTTAAAGAGAACTCGTTCTATTCTATATACCGAGGAGTTCCCAGATTAAGTCCTTCATTGCGTACAATGAACTTGATGACAAGCATGAGAAAGTTTCAAGACAACTTTTTCAAAAATGGGGCTGTACCAGGGCTTGTACTAAAAAGCCCTAATACTTTATCAGAAAAGATTAAGGAAAGGATGCTTCAGTCTTGGAGTACTCGATACCGACCTGACGCAGGCGGTCGAAGACCTCTAATCCTGGACGGAGGACTAGAAGTAGATTCTATTTCAAATGTAAACTTTAAAGAATTAGATTTTCAAAGTTCTATAACAGAAAATGAGAAAATCATTCTTAAATCTCTAGGAGTACCACCAATACTTCTAGACTCAGGAAACAATGCAAATATACGACCTAATATGAGGTTGTATTACTTAGAAACTATATTACCTATAGTAAGAAAGATAAATTTTGCATATGAAAGATTTTTCGGATTTAAACTAGAAGAAGATGTAACGAACATTCCAGCGTTACAGCCAGAATTGAGAGACACATCACAATACTACTCTTCTCTAGTAAATGGTGGAGTTATTACACCGAACGAGGCAAGAACGGCAATAGGCTTTGAGCCTATTGAAGGTAATGATGAGTTACGAATCCCAGCTAACATAGCGGGAAGCGCAGCGAATCCAGATGAAGGCGGTGCACCTGCACAAAATGAGGAAGAAGAAGTAGAACCCTCCTTACCGCCAATAGAGGTAGAATAATGTCAAGTATGCAAAAGAAGAAGATGTTACAAACTTTGTCTGATTATTATATTAAGAAGGGAAAGATATATGAATCCTCTTTAGAGTATAGTCGACAAACTGACATCCCTTATTCAATTAAAGAAATAAAGAAAGTAATGGGTGGCTGGAGTATGTTGTTTAAATACTTAAATACTGACTATCCAAATCTTAAAAAAGATATTGATAAGAAGGGTAGAGGAGACTTGTTTGGAGATAAGCCAGTTTTCCCTAAATCAAAAATTCCCAAACCTCCTAAGCCCAGTATGAGTAAGGTAACCCTTACTACTGGACGGAATGAAACGAATGAATAAAATTTTTAATTTAACTTCTAATTTCAAAGCGTCTGCTCAGCAAGATGGTAGTGTAAAAATACGGGGTATGGCTAGTACAGCAGATTTCGATAGGGCCGGAGATAGTATTAAGGCAGATGCTTGGGATAAAGGTGGTTTAAACAATTTTAAAAAGAATCCTATTATTCTTTTTAATCATGACTATGATCGACCAATCGGTCGTGCTACGGGTGTCCAAGTAACAGATAAAGGTCTGGAACTAGAGGCAAAAATTAGTAAGTCAGCTCACGCAGGAGTGTGCGACTTAGTTAAAGATGGGGTTCTTGGAGCATTTTCTGTTGGTTTCCGAGTCAAGGACGCTGATTACATAGAGGAAACTGACGGACTCATGATAAAGGACGCTGAATTATTTGAGGTATCGGTAGTTTCCGTACCCTGCAATCAGGCAGCTACTTTTTCTTTAGCGAAATCGTTTGACTCGATAGAAGAGTATGATGATTTCAAAAAAACTTTCACAAATCGTGTAGATCTAGCCGGTCAGTCTCTGGCTAAGGAAGATGTGAGAACATCCAGCATAGCTAGTAATACACCGGTAAAGACGGAGAAATCCGTGCAAGAGGAGATCGTAATGTCGGAAGATAAAACTCCCGAAATCGACTTGGAAGCCTTTGCAAAACAAGTAGCAGAACAAACCGCTACTAGAATTGCAATGAAGCAATCCGAGCAAAAAGCTGTGGAGAAAGCTGAAGCCGAAAAGGTAGAAGCTGCCGCCGCAGAGAAGACCAAGCAAGAAGAGTCAGTTAAAACTGCTATTAAAGTAGGAGTTGAAACTGGTGCTGAAAGATTGGTTGCAGATGTAGAGGCTAAGTTAGCCGCAAAGGATGCTCAAATTGAGGAAGTTCTCAAGCAGCATAAAACAGATCTTGAAGAGAAGAAAGAAGAAATTTCTCGAATGCAAGATTCAAAGCGAGTTTTCGCAAATCGCGGTGATGGTGACATTTCTAAGTGGGGCAAAGAGTTTCTTTATGCTTCAGTTCTTGGAAAAGTTACGGGCAAAGGTTGGGATACTGACTATGCTCGAGACATCATGCAAAAAGCAGGCGTTACTTATGACGCTTCAACTGGTATTGGCCTGGACGCAAGCGTATCTTCTACTTTCGAGAATGAAGTACGACTTGAGCAAAAAGTCGCTAATCTCTTTAGAGAAATGGCGGTTACTTCAGGTGCTACTGTTATGCCAATCATTCCAGATACTGAAGATGCAAATTGGAATGCTACTGGCCTAGAAACTACTGCTAATCTCTTGGAAGAGAAAGGTGCGAGCGATAACAACTTTCACGTTGGTCGCGTAACACTTAATGCCTATCGTTTGATCTCTGGTACATTCATTGCAAATGATACAGACGAGCAAATCGTCGTTAACGTTCTTCCTTGGATTCTATCAGCTCTTGCACGAGCACACGCTCGAGCAATTGATTCTTCTATCATGAATGGCACAGCTAATCAAGCTGGTCTT
>DQKQ01000203.1 GCA_015660615.1 Flavobacteriales bacterium | reverse complement strand
TTGTTACACCACGAGAACTAGACTTAATTTCTGATCTTTCAAAAGAGATCATTAAAGATGTTGTTGGCCAAAAAGTATATTACTACAAAGTAAGAAAAGAGCTTTCTAATGTCCACGATGTTTATGAAGAGGCTGAAAACAAAGTGTTTAACCCCCCAGTAGAAATTTGCGCTAGAGTAGAGTGGCAACAAGCTAATTTTATTACTAATAAATTTGGTGTGGAACAAAATTCTACTATCACTGTTTGGCTCCAATATCGAGATGTAATTCACAAGCAGCTAGATGTCGAAGCTGGTGATTATTTATCTTATGGCGATACCTTTTTTGAAGTTCTTTCAGCAAAATTAGACGCTACAATTTATGGCCAGATCGAATATAGCACTGGGTATATCTTAAACTGTAAGCAGGCAAGAAAGGGCCTCATTAATAAGATCCCCCATGGACCTACTGACGAATCTTATTCAGACGCTGATGCTACTGAAAAAGTATTTGTGCAACAGCGAGGATTTAAAGATAACAGACTTGGACCCACTGGAGATGAAAGAGCGCTAATAACCCAGGGTAAACTAGATCTTCCAATTTCTAACGAACCCGCAGAAGTGTCTCCACGCGGAGCAACTGACGGCATAGGATCTTCTTTTTATGCTGATGAAGGGATCAAGGAGGGATAATGTCAACTTATTATCAAACTAGTCCCAATGCACGTCCAGCTGGATCTTCTCGAGCGAATGACATAATAGTTCCATCTTGCACTATAGAAGATGTAGATAGAGCTCTTTTTAAGCTTTTTAACGAAGATATTCCGTTATATTATAAAGAGAATAATAAAAATTCTAAGAGAATTCCCGTGGTATTTGCTACTGGAGAGAGATTTGCAGTATTAAGAAGGAAAAAGCCCCTTAGAGATAAGGCTGGAGCTTTGATTCTTCCACTAGTATCTATTTTACGAAGCGGAGTAAACCAATCAGCCACTCACGGCGCGGGCACTAACCAGACAGCAGATATAGTCATTAAAAAGAAGCTTTCTTCTAAAGATCCTTCCTATCAGAGATTGGTGAACAAGGAAGGTTTAGAAAATGCCGATGATCGTGCATTTTCAGGTCACTATGTTCCCAATATAGATTCCGCAGCTAAAGATGGTAGCGGAACTGTTCCGGGAGAGATCGCTCGTCGGCGACCAGAGAGAGTGGTTGATCCAATTTTTAAAGAAGGAAAGCTTATATCCCAAAAAATAAGCAACAATATTTTTGAAATATTCACGATGCGCGCTCCCAAGTATTTTACTGCAACTTATGATATAACTATCTGGGCGCAATACATGCAGCAAATGAATAGAATTTTAGACGCTATTATGTCTTCTTATCACAGTCAAGGAGGCAGAACCTTTAGGATTGAAACCGATAAAGGATATTATTTTACTGCATTTTTTGGAGATTCTTTGGGCTCTGAGCTAAATTTTGATGATTTCTCAGACGATGAGAGAATAATTAAATACACGTTGAGCGTCGAAGTCACAGGTTATATCATCAATCCCAGTTTTCCAGGAGAAGAGAGCACGATCAGAAAATATATATCTGCTCCACAAATCACATTTGATATGACGCAAGTTTCAGCGATGCCAGAATCTATTGTAGTCGCTGGAATACCCAGCGGAAAACCAGACGATTATATAATGCAAGATTTAAATACTATGGATGATCCAAGGAAAGCAGGAGTAATAGGCGGTGACGCCGTCACTCCAAACCCAGCTTATTATAAAACTACCACGGTCGGTGGTACGACAGCAGGAAGAGAACCGTTAACAGTTGAAAGAGTTTATCAAGATGAAGTTACTGGAGAAATGGTAAAGCAGAAGCTTAATATCAAATCTCGCAATCAAAGAAAAGGTGAAACTGTGTATAGAGAACAAATAACCTTCGATTTGGGCGAAATAGTACTCACACCAAAATAATTTTTTGAGTTTAACATTAATACTTACTATAGACAGCAATAGAGCTTGAGGAGATAGACACATGGCAGAACAAACATTCCGATCTCCAGGATTTTTTGAGCAGGAAATAGACCTTTCCCAAAGGCAGAAGGCTCCTCTCGGAACTCCTGCAGGAGTAATTGGTACTGCGGAGAAAGGTCCAGCATTCGTTCCGGTTTCACTCGGATCCTATGCAGATTTTGAAACTAGATTTGGAACTTTAGACCCCGATCGCTTCGGCCCCTATGCAGTTAGGGAATATCTTAAATTCAAGGAGGCCGTAACTTATACTCGCGTTCTTGGCGCCGGAGCCAACACTACATCTACGGATATGAGCAACACAGTAAGCTATGGGGTTGTAAAAAATGCCGGCTGGAAAGTTGTCGCTTCCGATACTGCGGATACAGCAACAAACACCGGCGCTACAAAAAATGGCGCTGTACAGTTTTTAGCGGCCGTTCATTACATATCATCCTCTGAAGAGGGGGTGGGATTTCCGATTTTCAGCGACAATATGAGCTTCCCAGATCTTTCTACTAGAGATACGACTTACATAGCCGGCACAGAAAACGAAGTGTTCTTGACGCGTGGAGTTATTTTTAACACTACTGGGTCTAGATCATTTATTGCATCTTTTGATCAATCAATATCTACATCGTGGCTATTGGGCGCAGAGACTGGAAAGTGCTTAGCGCAAATTATGACGGCAGACAATACTACTAAAGCTACTGTGAAGCCGCAATATCAGACATTTAAATACGTTGTTTCTTCTTCATCGGGTCAGCGATGGGGCAATGGCGATGGTGTTCCAGGATTAAGAATTTTTACTGCATCCCTTAACCCTGCTAGCTCACATTATATCGGCAAATCTCTCAATACAGATCCTGATGCCTTTCAAACTGAAGAGCACCTATTATATCTAGATTTAGCGGTAGCAGATGAACTAGCTCCTGTAAGCTTCAAAGATAACTCAGTGGCTCTGATGAGCGGCTCTGGAATAACTAACGCCGTAGGCCTAAGTGATAGTTGGATGAACTCCTTTGGACGATTCGATACTCGCTATAGGACTGCTCGGACAACGTCCTTCATATCTCAGCCATTTGGCACGCAAGAATTCGATCTATTCCACGTGGAATCTTTGAGTGATGGAATTTATTCTAATGATAAATTAAAGATCTCTATTAGCGCCATTGTAGCGTCTACAGACAAGGCTGACCAGTATGGATCATTTAATCTCGAAGTAAGAAAGCTTGATGATTTAGACACAGCTAAGCAATATATTGAGACATTCCCCAACTTAAGTCTAGATCCCAACAGCGATCGTTTCATCGGCCGTCAGGTCGGAGACATGAAAGTCAAATATGATTTTGATGCTGAAGATCCCGCAGAGCGCCGACTTGTTATCAGTGGAAAATATCCCAACAAGTCAGCTAATATTAGAGTTGTAATTAACGATAACGTTTATCGAGGCGTAGTTCCCGACGTGGCACTCCCCTTTGGATATCGCGGCATCCCAGTGATGAAAACTTCCGATACCCTTACTGACGTAAGCACTGGAATTCAGTCTTTCGGAAAGCAAGTCACGACTACATCTACAAACAACTTAAGAATGGGAGGAGCATTTTCTTCGGCTGATGCACCTGCTGGTGGCTTAAACCTCATGTTGTCTGGTGCGATTATTCCTCCATTACCCTATAGATTTAAGGTAACTAGAGGTAAGACTAAGCAGACAA
Organism: Flavobacteriales bacterium; assembly: GCA_015660615.1. Taxonomy (GTDB): domain Bacteria; phylum Bacteroidota; class Bacteroidia; order Flavobacteriales_D; family Sanyastnellaceae; genus UBA974. Next base: position 12,336 of record DQKQ01000203.1, on the reverse strand, counting down.
GCGTTGGGTTTAAGGGAGCCGTCGGAGAAAATGAAAGAATCGATCCCAGGCTCTATTGGGGAGCAATGACAGCTCAAATTCCAGTTAGTTCTTCTTATAGTACTAGCGGGATTGCCACTCCTTGCTTGGATCCAAACGCTGGAAGCACCTTCAACCCATTAGTCGGCGCTTATACCAGATTTAACGGAATTGAAAAACTTGGAAACTTGGTCACCGGTTCTGGCAAGGACGTATTCAATAACAATAAATTCACCCTTGCAAGAGTCGCTTTAGTTAATACTGAAACGAATTTTTCTACTCTTACAGGGTCAGCCAACGAACACATGATTCAAGCGTGCTACTTCCGAAAGGCAGAAGTGGACGGTAGCGATTATCGAGTATACGATAGCGTTTCTGGCCTCAATAGAATCACTTTTGCTTCACTGATAAATTCTAGCTCAGTCAAGTTTAATCGCTTTACAGATTTTGCCAAATTTACTAATATTTTTTACGGTGGATTTGATGGTGTAAATGCGCTAGATAAAGATATTAGGCTATTGAGGGACCGAGCTGCTTCGACAGATGCTGGCGGAAAGGGCGGTTCAGATTTCACCGGTGGACTTGGATTAAATGGAACTGACGACGCATCCATGTCGGGCGCTGGCTCTCTTAACAACATAATCTTTTCTTATAGAAAAGCAGTAGAGCTGATGACTGATCCCATGATCGTAAATACTAATTTGCTGGCAATTCCTGGGATTAGAGATCCATTTATCACCGATAAAGCCTTAAGACTGAACAGAGAGTATTCAATGGCAATGTTCGTAATGGACATTCAGCACTATGATGAAGACGAGAATAGGCTCTATGATGATTCAGACGCGTTCAGTAATCCTAGAGAAACTGCCGAGCAATTTGACGGCCGCGGCGTGGACAATAATTACGGCGCCACTTATTATCCAGATGTATATCTAAACGATCCTATTAATAATAGGGCAGTAAGAGTTCCATCTTCGGTAGTGGCCTATGGAGCGCTGGGTTATAACGATCTAGTAGCCTATCCTTGGTTTGCACCAGCCGGATTCAATCGTGGATCATTAGGCGCGGTAGTAAACACCGAAGTCAGGCTCTCGACTGCAGATAGAGACAATCTCTACGATGCAAGAATCAATCCAATTGCCAATTTTCCGCAGGGAGGATTTGTAATATTTGGCCAGAAGACGTTGCAGAAAGCGAAATCATCTCTAGATAGAGTTAATGTCCGCAGAATGCTTCTAGAAGTTAAAAGACTGGTGGTTCAAATTGCTGATAAGCTGCTATTTGAGCCCAATACCCCAGCAACCAGACAGAGATTTGTTGGGCAGATTGCTCCAATCTTAGCGCTGGTCCAGTCGCAGCAGGGAATTGAAAAATTCAGTGTAGTTTGTGATGGAACCAATAATACGACAGACGATGTTGAGCAGAATAAGTTGAACGGTAGAATTGTAGTGGTACCAACCAGATCAATTGAATTTATCGCGATAGACTTTATTGTGACAAATAGTGGCGTATTGTTCGTGTAATGAATAAGTATCTAATAGATGGTATTAGGAGAAAATAATGGCAGAACTTACATTTAGAAGCCCTGGAGTTGGTACGAGAGAGATCGATCTCAGCGGACCAACTGCTATTAAGCCTCAGGGTACTCCAGCCGGAGTTATCGGAACCGCACAGCAGGGTCCCGCATTCGTCCCACAGACATTCGCGACCTGGCAAGATTTTGTGGCTATATTCGGTAGCACTGATGGAGCAAAGCTTGGACCACTGGCCATGTACGAGTGGATGAAAAACTCTCGAGCAGGAACTTATTTGAGAGTTCTTGGGGTGGGGACAGGTGCAAAAAGAAGCACTGCAGCTACTTCAGACTCCGATTCTAACTCTATTCAAGCGGGTGGCGTAAAGAACGCCGGATTCACCGTTGGCCAACGGCTCGTCCGCGGGAACGGGTATTTAGGAAATAATGACTTCGCATATTCTACCGCCGAAACTCTTGGTAGAACTTACATGCTCGGCGCTTTCATGTCCTCATCGGCAGGAAGCAGCGTCTTTGAAGATGCGGGACTCCAAGAAGTCGAAGGGGCTGCTAATGCCACCGCGACACTGACAGTTGCTGATGCTCAAGCACTGCCAACCGGTGATGGCGCAATTATTTCTGATGGCGCAACCGCCTCTGGCGGAGGCATATACATGAGCAACAGTTTCACCGCTAGCGGCATGGGGACGGCCTGGTTCACCATTACGTTTCCTGCGTCTACAGGGTTGGTTGGCAACGATGGGGTGAGCCTGAGTGGGCTGACATATACTTTTACAGGCGTTAACAACAATGACATCTACGGCGCCTCCGTAGGTACCCACGAGGTGAAGATTTCGTCCAACGACGGCTCTGGAGGTAATCTCACAGGCTTTGCCAATTTTGCTGCCCGGATCGCCGCCGTCATCAACGGAGACAAAAGCACAGCGAGCATGACGACCGCGGGAGAATGGGGCGGAAGCTGGGCCACCAGTGGAAATGCCATGCTGGCGTTTGGATCGTCTTGGAACTTATGCAACACTTCTGGTGTCGATGGGACTGGCGGAGATCCATTCAGCGTATTTGTTGCGACAGTTGCCAATACCGTTGGAGTCAAGATTCAGTTTCGCGGTTCACAGACGGCAGACACTGGAACTGGTGCTGCAAACTTCGGACCTTGGGGTGGAGCAGGGGCGCTCGGAGCATCGGTCGCCGCTCTAACGCAGACTGGCGCTGGCGGCGGCCTGATAACCCAAGATGCGGCTGGCACAGACCAAGACGTTACTATTGGTACCTCTACTGGTACTGGCGGAGGAACCCCCGCTAACGCGGCAACTGTCGTTGTTACAAATAGTGCTGGCACAGCAACAACACTTACTGCAAATGCAACAGCTAGTGGATTCGTAGTCGGGAGCACATACAGTTCCGTAGCTGCAACAATGAACGAAGCTGTGGCTGCTACGATAGATACTGCGATTGAGGCCATCGGCGCTGCTCAATCAAGCATCAACGTACCAGGCACGTCCCTTGTCACCGTTACGGCTGATGGATCTGGAGAGACTGGAGAGATCGGCAACAGTGCTAAGCTGGGATCCACATCAACGACAACTGGAGTATTTACAGTTCAAGGTGTATCCGGCGCAACACTTGAAGAAAATCTCACTGGTGGAGCTCCTGGAGCTATAAATTCTGTACCAATTCTTCGAGGAGTAGTAATGTGTCCATCTGGAGTCATTGCTTCCCTTAGTGGTTCTGGTTATGATAATAATGCTCCAGTGACAAGCTTTAGGGGCGGCTACGGAATCGACCAGGGCGGCGGATTTATCGGTGATGCGGATGTAACATCCACGCAAGCTTATAACTTTACTATTTTACTTAATGGTCATAAAGACACTGAAGCTTACCCCAGCGTAGTAACTGCTTCACTTTCTCCATGGAGCCCTTCTTACTTGCCAAACGTCCTCAATACGGACCCGATGAAGATTCAAGAAGCCGGCCATTATCTCTACAACTACTACACAGTTAATCCCAATATTGCGGTGGTCACTGGCTCGGGAGTCCTGGCCGGCGGCGAGATGTGGGTACCTACTGGATCTAATTTAGAACCAATTGTATTCCTGCTCACTAGCTCTCTCGGTAGAAATGATGGATCTGCCACAATTCCGAACTATGAAGGATGGCAAGACAGATTCCGGACGGCATTTGCTCCGTGGACCTGTTCCCAGATATTCGGATCTACTAATAAAGATTTATTTAGGCTTCATTCTTTAAACGATGGAATAAACGGAAGCAATCAATTCCGCGTTCAAGTTGAAAATATTAAGAACGGCAAGCTTGATAATTCTTATGGACAGTTTGATGTCATAGTCAAGCGCATCATTCCACCTCTTGGAATTCCCACGAGTGAAGATGCTGCAATTGAGACGTTCAATGGTGTCAATCTAGATCCAAGCTCGGACAATTATATCGGCCGAAGAATTGGTGATTATAACATCTATTACGATTTTGATAAGATGGCCGGCAACCAGAGAGTCGTGGTTGAAGGAACTCACCCCAACGTTTCTAAGCACATCAGGGTGGAAATGCACAAGGATGTTACGAACGGTAATGTTCCTAAGACTGCACTTCCAATTGCATATCGAGGCCCCTATCACCTAGTAACTTCTGGTTCTAGTATTTATTCAGCTGAACTTGCTCCTGCCACACAGTACGGGGGAGATACTCGGTATCTGGCTGGAGAAGGTGCAGAGCTGCAGAGAATGAATGAGCCTCCAAATCCATTGCGCCAGAATATTGCCCTTGGATCTGATCCCTCTCGGGAAGTTAATTCACGACTTCCATGGGGATTCCAGTTCGAGACTCTAGATTCTGCAACGGAGCCTAATCGAAATACAAACGTAGAAACTGCCATCAAGGGTTGGACTAAATACTATCCACACTTTGCGACTAGCGATCAAGCAGCGTGGGTTGGTAATAACGTCGGCGCCTTAGATTCAGGTGGAACCGTTTATGATTCGGATAGATTCAACAATAATTTCTTCTCTATGGAGAGAATTCAGATTCATACCAAGTCTACTGGCGACGTAGTGGATCCAAAAGAGTGGGCATACGCAGTCTATCGCCGCAAGGGCTCTTTGAGCGCTTCGATTCGAAAAGAAGATGGCACTTATAACCAGGGTAGAATGTTGAATGTTAATAAAGACTTCAGCGATCCAGCTTCAACTAAATTTTTGAAGTTCACCTATCCACTGCAGGGCGGATACGATGGAGTTAATATTTTCGATAAAGAAAAGTCTGCTCTTAGTAACTTGGCCTGCGTTAGAGAAATGGATGATGAAAACCAAGGACAGGCAGATGGGCCAACAATCAAGACTTACATGAAAGCTCTCGATGTTATGTCTGAAAAATCAGATGTAGATGTTCAGATTCTTGCAGTTCCAGGTATTAGAGAAACTAAGGTTACTGATCACGCTTTAGAGAAGACTGAAGAGAGATTTGATGCCATTTATATTATGGACATCGAAGAGAAAGATGCTCTCAACAATTTGGTAACAGCATCTAATCTTCAGCCAGTTAGCGTTGGAAACACTGTAGATAACTTTAAGAGTCGAGTCTTAGATACGTCATTTGGAGCTGCATACTTCCCCGATGTATTAGTAACAGACCCCTCTACCCTTACAAATATACGTTGTGCACCGTCGGTTGCAGTAATTGGAGCATTTGCTCTTAATGATAAGGTGGCGTATCCATGGTATGCACCCGCGGGATTCACACGCGGTGCATTAAGCCGAGTAGTTCAATCAACAGTTAATCTTAGCCGTGGAAATCTAGATTCCTTATACGATGCCGACATCAATCCAATTACAAAGTTCCCCACCTCAGAAGGGGTAGTAATATTTGGACAGAAAACTCTTCTTGCAGCCGCCTCGTCTCTTGACAGGGTTAATGTAAGACGACTGTTGATCGATATTCGTAGAAAGGTTAGAAAAATCGCGGACACTTTCCTATTCGAGCCTAATCGAGAGGATACCCTAGCCCGATTCTCAGCCTCTGTTAATCCAGTTCTTACTAGAATTCAACAGCAGCAGGGACTGGATAGGTTCAAAGTTATTATTGATACTACAACGACCACTCAGGCAGATGTAGAAAACAACACAATTAGAGGAAAGATCTTCTTGCAACCAACGAGATCTATCGAATTTATCTCTCTGGACTTTGTTGTTACCAATAATGGTACGGAGATTTAGTAACTAACATGCTAAGCTTAATATTTAGAGATATGAAGGAGTAAAAAATGGCAGAAACACTAGCAGTTGGAGACATGCTTCCTAATAAATTCGAGCCCAAAAGAAAATTTCGGTGGGTATTCGCAATTGAAGGGATTGATGCATTCTTAATGAAGGCTGCGGCCAGACCCAACGTAACAATTTCAGAGCAAGAAATCCAGTATATTAATAGCCGCAGATATTTGGCTGGAAAGCTCAACTACGACGCGATCAGCGTTACGCTATATGATCCGATTGCACCTTCAGGTGCCCAGCAGGTAATGGAATGGGTTCGAACCCACACCGAAACCGTATCTGGAAGATCGGGTTATGCAGACTTTTATAAGAGAGACTGCCAGCTCAAGATGCTTGATCCAGTTGGAACAGTTGTAGAGCTTTGGGATCTCAAAGGGTGTTTTCTAACCTCTGCGGGATTTGGCGATCTAGATTACGGTACGGAAGATCCGACCGAAATTGCACTAACAATTCGATTTGATAATTGCGTACTGCAGTACTGATTTTTTAGCCTAATTTGCTCCATATTAAAAAGGGGAAGCTTTTGCTTCCCCTTTTATTTTACAAGCTACATAATTATATTTGAATTATACTGTAGTTTCTTATAGGAGTAAACGAATGTCAGAAGAAAAAAACGATAGAGGCAAGCGAAACGAAGTGTTCTCGGGAAATAACCCGCAAGGTCTTCCTAGCACAAATGTGATGATGGAAGACTTTGGATTTGAAGTGCCTGTAGAAACAGTTCCGCTTCCGTCAAGAGGGGTAACATATCCCGCGGATTCTCCTATGCACGGAGTCGAAACTTTATCCATTAGGGCAATGACAGCAAGAGAAGAAGATATTCTTACTTCTAAAGCTCTTATTAAAAAGGGCACGGTTATATCAGAGCTGCTAAAATCCTGTATTGTTGATAAGGGTTTTGATCCAGATGCAGCCCTCACTGGAGACCGAAACGCTCTCATGGTCGCTTTGCGAATTACCGGTTATGGCGCTGGGTATAGGGTTGAAGTAGACTGCCCAGCTTGCGGGCAGAGGTCTAAACAAGAATTTAATCTTGCAGAATTGCCTATTAAGAGGTTAGAAATTGATCCTATCTCTTTGGGCGCTAATTTATTTGAATGTGAACTTCCAGTTACGAAAAAGACTGTTAGGTGGCGTTTTCTTTCTGGCAAAGAAGAGAGAGAAATTTCTCAAACTGCAGAAAGAAGAAAGAAACAGGGCCAATTAAACGATAATTTAGTAACCACTAGACTCACGCACTGCTTACAATCAGTTGGCGGCATTACTGATAAGAATAAGCTTAGTTTCTTTATTCGAAATATGCCAGCTAAAGATTCACTATTTTTGCGAAGATACATTGATAAGAACGAACCCGGCATTGACATGAAGTCCTGGATGGATTGTCCAAGCTGCCTAGAGTCGTCGGAGGTAAAGCTCCCTCTGGGAGCCTCGTTTTTTTGGCCTGACGCCGAATGATAAAGAAGTCTATTTAGAAGAGACTTTTTTGCTCATGTATTATATGGGATTTAGTTACTATGAATGTATGACTATACCAATTTATAAACGACGTTGGTTTATTGAAAGGCTTAACACTGAAATCAATAAATCTCAAGGTCAAAATAAGGGCGCTAGTGCCAATGAAGCTAGCGCGCGAGAAATGCAAGGGAGAATGAGAGGGCAAGTTCCAGCAAAACTTCGTAGATTTACATAGTAGTTAATAGTTATAAGTAACTGGGAGTATGCCGTGGAAAATAATACTAGAAAAAAAATAATAGCGAGTTCAGCAGCCTATATTTTGGGCATGCAGCCTAAGGTTGAAATAGAGGGAACTCCAAAGCAAATAAAAAGGTTCAAGGAAGCTTTAGACGCTTCTAAGGACCTTTATTGTATTTTGCAAGAGGGGAATAACCAAGAAGTTCACCAAAAGTTATTAAATAAGAAAAATACTGCTAAAAGATTTTATGATGAGTTTGGCTGGCAGTGGCCGTTCTGAGCCTCAGATTTGTCATCAGATGATTGCCAAACATTCGTTAATGGGAATACTTATCTGATGAGTTAGAATTAATTCTGTGTCATTAGAGGATAGAAGTGGCTGACGAAATCGACGAAAAACAGATTGACTTACAGCGAGAGTTTAATCGTCTTCTTGTTGAGCGCCAAGCCATGCTCAATTCACAGAACCAGACGATGGGCACCCAGGCTAATATAGCCCAGGCTCTCAATAAAATTCTGGGCGAAATGTCGGGTAACGCTGAAGATGGTGCTACTAATTCTAATAATTTAGCAGATGCCCTTAGTCGTGCCCAGCAAGCTGCCAGCTCTAGTTCGGATTCTTCTACTAATTTAGCAGACGCTCTTAGAAGTGCGACTACTGAAGCTGGTAAACTGAAAGAGACTCAGAAAGGCTTCTGGACTAAATTCAAGGAAGGGGTCGAAGACGCCGACAGTTTGTCAGATATCTTAGGAGAAGTTGACAAAATTACTTTTGGAGACATGGTTTCTGGTCTCGGAGCTGCTGCAAAACAGGGTAATATTCTTGCAGCAGCACTTGCTGGTATTTCTCTTGGAGATTTAAGCGCCACATTCAGTAACACGTTTAAACAGATTGGAAGTGTAATAAGCGGAGCGTTCGGCGCAGTTCAAAATATTGGAATGGGTGTCTTTGGTGCTCTTTCTGGCGCAATGGGTCTGTTGGCCGAAGCAGGCCACCAAGCTGGAGGCGGCGGCCTAGAAATTGCTAACGCGTGGGAAGATGTTAAAAAGACTATTTCTACTGTCGGACCCGAATTTGAGGCAGTTAAAACCGCTGTGTCAAATCTTGGGATGGAGGGTGCTAGCCTTGGAGCCATGTTCGGATCAGGCCCTGGTGGAATGGCAAGCGCAATCGCATATGCTGGAGAAGTGGCAGGCGAGCTTGGAAATACCCTTACAAAAATTACAGAAGATTTTGGTAAAAATATAGACTCTTATGTGATCGCCAATAAAGCGCTAGGTCTTTCTGGCGCCGCAATGTCCAACATGCAATTAATGGCAACGCACAGCGGGCAAGAGCTTAGCGATATGCTAGATACCACGGCTCGTGCCACAGTACATCTCTCTCAAACATTCGGTGTCAACGCCAAGGCCATTGGATCGAATCTAGATGAGATGGCAAGCGACTATTCAACGTTCGGGGGTATGTCTGCTGAATCCATGGCCTCAACTGCTGCATATGCTGCCAAGCTTGGTATCGCAATGAAGGATCTGCAGGGAATTACGGCCAAGACCGATGATTTTGAAGGCGCTGCTCAGGCTGCTAGCGAGCTGGCCGGTACTTTTGGAATGACTATTGATACGATGGACCTCATGAGTGCGGATCCAGCTGAAAAGGCTGAAATGATTCGTGAGTCCTTCGCGGAGACAGGCCAATCATTCGAAGACATGAGCCGCCAGGAAAAGGCCAGGATGGCAGATCTTACAGGTATGTCCGAAGAGGCCCTTGCCGGTGCATTTGATCCAGAATTGGCAGAGCTTGGATTAGACGATTTTAATTCTGCTGCAGATGCCGCTGCCGCCGGCGCAATATCTCAAGAAGAAGCAAATCTGATACTTGCTAAATCTATCGATAAAGTATATGAGTCTCTAGGCGGCGGAGGCGCTGATCAGATCGGCGGACCATTCAGCGCATTCTTTGAGGGTGTTGTTAAAGGAATTACCAACTCGGAAGAATTTATCGCACTAGCCCAAAATTTCTACCAAGTGATGGTACTTGCACACGAAGCCGGTGAAAAAGTCGGCCAGCTATTTGTGGATCTCTTTCCTGGGGTTAAGGACTTATTTGAGGGCTTAACAGAGTTTTTTGATCCTGAAAAGTGGAAGGCAGTAATGGGAGAAGTGGTCGGGGCATTCGAAGATTTCTTTAAAGATTTGTCTACAGACCCAGAGAAAGCAGTCCAAACTTTGATGGATAAAATTTTAGCGATCTTTGATAACTTTTTCAAAGGCAATTCAGGCGCAATTGAGAAGATGAAGTCGGGCGCCACCAAAATGATCAATGCAATTGGTGGAATCATTACTGGTATGATCCCATGGCTTACTGAAAAATTAGTAGGCATGATTAGATCACTGGCTGAGACTTTATCGGGTTCAGGCGCAGATCTAGATAGGAATTCTATTGGCGGTGCCTTAATGGGAGCTTTTGGCGATGCATTCTCAGCTTTGATCGATGCATTGCCCACAATAGCTTGGGAATTGTTTAAGGCGTTGGGTCAGGTTTTGTGGGCCCATAAAGGAAAAGTTGCAGCTGCTCTAACTCTGCTTGCTGGCTGGATGGCACTACAGTTCACCATTCAGCTTGGAAAAGCAATCTTATTTGAATATCTTAAAGCAAAAATCTTGAACAAATTGACAGGCAAGATGAAAGATGACCTGCCCGGGCCAGACGAGGCTCCAGGTCCTTCAAAAAGCGTCATGGAGTCTATTGGTGAAAGCATTAAAGCAATCGGAAAGATTAGTCTAGCTGATGTTGGTAAAGCTATCGTAATTGCTGCGATGATTGTGATTTTTGTTGCTGTCTCCATGTACGGCATGGGAGTTGCCATTGCTGCAACAGCCGCAGTTCTCTCTGGCACTTCTTGGGAAGATATGGGCAAGGCAATAATCGCTCTTGGAGTAGCGGTTGGCGCCGTCTGGGTGTTGTCTAAGATAGCAAAAAGTCTTCAGCCTGCAGCCATGCTCCAAGGTGGCCTTGGACTGCTAGCAGGTGCTCTATTCCTTGCAGTATCTGGAGCCGCTTTCGCGGGAGCAATATGGTTAATCGATAAAATATTAGGAAAAATTGATTTCTTGAGAGTGATTGAATTATTCGCCATCGTCGGAATAGCCATTGGTGCCGTTTTCTTGATGGCCATCGCTGGCGTAGCACTTATTGCAGACGGTGGAATAACACTACTTATGGGCGGTCTCGGACTTATAGCCGGTGCTCTGTTCTTAGCAGTATCTGGCTTCGCATTTGGTCTTGCTATCCAGTCCGTATTTGAAACGTTCAAGGGAATCAATTTCATCCGAGCTGCAGAAATTTTTGCCACTCTAGGGATTGCAATCCTGGCCACAGCCGCGCTGGCAGTTTCAGGGGCAGTCCTCACCTTGGCCATTCCAATCTTAATTGCTGCCGTACCAGGTCTTGAAGCAGGTGCTACGCTCATGGAAGTTGGAGCCGGCATATATGCCAAAGCCCTAACTAAAGTTGTAAATACATTCAGCAAGATTCCAGGTGGAATGAAGAAAGTAGAACAAGCCCTAGACGTTCTGTCGTCTTCAATGGGAATCATTGCTGGAATGGCCGTGCTGGGAGCAGCGTTTAGGTTGTTCATGCCACTTGTGGGAATGCTTACGAAAGGTTTAGAGGCTGCTGGTAAGTTTGCTGAAACTGGATTCACGCAAGTTGGGCTAGTATTAAAGGCTATCCAAGGAATTCCCACCGCAGATCCAGCAAAAACCAAGGCAGCCGTAGATATTACTGGAGTTATCGTGGCTGCCATGGCAGACATCGCCGGCTTAGGAATTAAAATGGCAGGAGTTGCAGCTGTTGGATCGCTCTTTGGTGATACGTCCATGGACGATATGATTAACATGTCGGTGAGATTTATAGAGGCCGTGGGAGATACCTTGGCCAAGTTAATCCGGCTACTAGTGAGTGCTGCTGGAAATATGGACGAAAAAGCCATTAAGGGAGCTGAAGCCATTGGTGCAATGCTTGGGGCAGTTTCTTCATTAATTTCTGCGCTGTCAGGACCAATTGACAAAGTAATTGAAGGCCAAGGAGCGATGGACAAGGTTCTGGATTGGTTAACTGATAGTGATAGCGCTGGAGACCAAATTGCATCTGTAGTGGAGGGAATGACAGATCTATTAGATGCAGTTGGTGATGTGATTCCCGACCTAGTAAGATCGATGAAGGCTGGGCTGGCAGACATGCCGGAGGGGGAAGGATTCCTGAACAAAGCGAAAGCTTTCGGAATTGTCCTTGGCGCGATTTCTGAAGTCTTGGGCATGTGGGATGAGTATGACGATAAAATGACTGCACATGACGTAGAAAAAAACAGGGGTGACTTTGAAGGACAGATGAAATTTAAAGCCACCAGGTTCGCTACTGATATCACGAGAATAACGGAGATAATGGAGTGGGAGGGGTGGACATTAGCTGCAGCAGCCCTTAACACCCAAGGATCCTTAAAAATCCCCAGTGGTGCGGGTAGAAACTTTGTGGGTGCAGTGAAGGAATTGTCGACCACGGCGGTCGGAACGGCGTTCTACCTTAATGCAATCTGGAATTCTGGAATAATGGGGTGGGATCAAGCGTGGACTGCAGTAGTTGTTGGAAGGGTTGCTGAGGTTGTGGATGCTTATAATGAACAGGCTGCTTCGTTGGCCTCTATTTCACCAATTAATATTGATGCTGTTTTAGAGACAGTAAACGAAAGTCTGCGTGTCAGGAGAGATAAGATTACAATTGCCGATGGTAATGTTACTATAAACATGAGCTTAAAC
>DQKQ01000062.1 GCA_015660615.1 Flavobacteriales bacterium | reverse complement strand
GTAGGTGTGAGTTCACCGCCTTCTATTGAGAACGGTTCAGGGAGGATACGAATCACCTTCACGCGCTCCCACTGACTGAATGGCTCCATTAGTTTATCAACCTCTTTCATAACTCTGTCAGAGATAACCTTGTCTGCGCCGATTTCAGTATCTCCAGGATAGGTATGGTTGTGACGTTTACACCACTCGGCAATCGTATCTGTATTTGGAGAAATCAAAGCAGAGGGGTGTTTTTGATATTCACCTACAACGATAACTTGCTCAATAAATAACGAAGCTTTTAGAGCGTTCTCTAGCAGCGCTGGCGCAACGTACTTACCACCCGATGTCTTAAAAATCTCCTTCTTTCTGTCTGTAATGCGAAGGAATCCCTCAGAATCAAGCTCTCCTATATCGCCAGTGTGGAACCATCCGTCCTTTATCACTTCCGCCGTTTTCTCTTCGTCTTTGTAATAGCCCATCATGACATTAGGCCCCTTCACTAGGATTTCCTTATCTGGGCCAAACCCGATCTCAACGCCCGGCACAACTTTACCCACTGACCCAATTTTTATCATACCGGGAGTGTTCACGGTATTCACGGTAACTACCGGCGAGGTCTCTGTGAGTCCGTACCCCTCGAGAACCGGAATGCCCGCTCCGTTAAAGAATCGTGCTAGACGAGATTGGAGTGCTGCCGAGCCGGAGGCAACGGCCTTAATACCTGTGAGTCCGAGCGCCTCCTTCACTTTCGAGAATACGAGTTTGCGTGCGATTTTGAGCTTGAAGCCGTAAAGGCCATGTCCTTCTTTAGATGGATCCCATTTGAGAACTACACCTAAAGCCCAATTAAATATAACGGTCTTTACTCCGCCAGCCGCTCGTCCTTTCGTCACGATGCCGTCATAGAACTTTTCGAGCAATCGAGGAACGGCTGTGAACATTATAGGTTGGGTAGCATTTAAGTCGTCCTTAATCGTCTCGAGAGATTCCCCGAAATGTATGCTAGCACCCATATACATATATAGGTAGTGTAGCATTCTTTCGAAAATATGACAAACCGGAAGGAAGCTCAATACTTTCATTTCCCCATCGATTCCTTCCAGTGGAACTCGATCTTTAGCTACAAGTGTATTCGAAACTACATTCTTATGAGATAGCATAACACCTTTAGGAAGTCCGGTCGTTCCAGATGTGTATATAATTGTTGCGAGCTGCTCTGGCTTGACTGCTTCTGAGCGAGAGTCTAGTTCTGCTTGATTTTCATCACTACCAGCATCTAGCATTTTACGCCAAGAATCTGCGCCTGAAACGTCCTCGAAAGTGAATACCTCCTTCAATGTTGGGCACTCGTCTTTCACGGCATTCACTTTCGCAAAAAGCTCGGCGCTCGAAACGAACACGAATTTCGATTCACTGTGATTTAGAATGTACTTATAATCCGCCTCTGTCATCGTGGGATAAATCGGCACATCAATACCACCCGCCTGCATTATCGCATGATCCATCACATTCCACTCACAGCGATTGTTGTGAGAAATGAGCGCCACCTTATCCCCAGCTTCCATACCCATTGCTATAAGCCCTCTCGAAGCTACATCTACTTCTGCTACAAACTCTTTCGTAGAGTAGCTCAAGCTTTTTCCAGATCCATCATTGGGCATATACAACATCACATCAAGCGGCGAATTCGCCAGTTGATATCTAGGGAAATCAAAAAGTCTAGTCGGATTATTCATATTTATTTTTTTATCAGGCCAAATTACAAAACTTCTCCGCATCTATTGCAATACCCTGCCCCATCTTCATGAGAGTCGAAATTGCAATTCGAACACGCTTGAGTATTTGTGTTAGTTACTTTAATGATTTCAGCCCCGATAATTCCTGTTGGAATTGCGATTATTGCGTAACCTATGAGCATAATTATAGAAGCTAGGGTTTGGCCTAAAACGGTGACGGGAGCAATGTCACCATACCCCACCGTTGTAACTGTTACAATGGCCCAATAAACACTTCGTGGTATACTGGTAAAGCCAGCCGCCGAATCCTCAACCAAGTAAACCAGCGTTCCCATAATCGTCACTAGCACTAATACTGCACCCATAAAAACCAAGATCTTCCTTCTTGACGCCCAAAGCGCCATTCTCAACATTCCCGCCTCCCTTAAAAACCCCACTAACTTAAGCACCCTAAATACTCTTAGTAACCTGAGAATACGTATCACCCTTATACTTCCAACTCCTGGTAACAACAACTCCATAAATGTTGGGAGTATGCTCAATAAATCCACTATTCCATAAAAGGAGAAAACATACTTCCATGTCTTCTTCACAGAAATCAATCTCAAAACATACTCAATTGTAAACAGTACAGTAAATACGTACTCAGCTATTCTAAGTGATTTGGCGAATTCAAGTCCGATTTCAGGCACGCTCTCAAGCATCACCACGCCCACACTCAATAAAATCGTAATAAGAAGTATAACATCAAACAACTTCCCCATCGGCGTATCCGCCTCAAAAATCACTTCATGTAGCTTTTTTACATCCATTTGCTAAAAGTACGTACACTTATATTAAAGTAATAGCCATCACATACAAAGTCTTCGTTTTCTGTTTCCTTCTAACTATTACCCTTGCATCATGATTTTCGGAACTTTATCACCTAGCTTACATGTCAGCACAGTGCTGGGAGTCATCTCACAAAAACAATTTTAATTAAGAATCTTAAAAACGGTTTCGCGTAAAAGCATCCCATCTGAGATCGTAGCATTCCCCTGTCCTTTAGATTTGCGATCGGCATCGCGGAGGTATCCGAAGATGCGGGCGACCTTAGACACCGAATAAACTTTGGCGGCAGAGGAGTAATCTCGAACTGCATACGGACTACAAGACATGGCGCGGGCAGCGGCGTTTTGGGATTTATCTTTGAGACCGTGGT
>DQKQ01000246.1 GCA_015660615.1 Flavobacteriales bacterium | reverse complement strand
TCGCTATACTTACGGCTCGTTTTTCACGAATAACGGTTACTCTCACCTGACCAGGGTAGGTCATCTCATTCATGATTCTGTTGGATATATCAAGAGATAACTGGTCAGCATCTGAATCACTCACTTTGTCACTCTCAACGAGAACTCTCAGTTCACGACCGGCCTGAATAGCATATGACTTTGTAACCCCAGGGTACTCAAGTGCAAGATCCTCTAAGTTTTTTAGTCTCTGAATATATGCGTCTACCATCTCACGACGAGCTCCAGGTCTCGCACCAGAAATAGCATCACAAACTTGAACGATAGGAGAAATTAAAGTCGTCATCTCCATCTCGTCGTGGTGAGCACCTATAGCGTTAAGAATATCAGGTTTTTCTCCACATCGTTCAGCGATTTTCATCCCGAGTAACGCGTGTGGAAGTTCACTTTCTTCGTCGCTTACCTTTCCAATATCGTGAAGCAATCCAGCTCGCTTAGCTGCCTTGGGATCTACACCTACCTCTGCAGCCATAGTGGCACAAAGGTTAGCTACTTCGCGAGAGTGTTGTAGTAGGTTTTGACCATAAGATGAACGGTATTTCATACGTCCCACCATGCGAACTAGCTCACTCTTGAGGTTGTGAATTCCTAAGTCGATACAGGTTCTCTTCCCCAGTTCCATAATCTCCTCCTCTATTTTCTTAATCACCTTAGCTACCACCTCCTCAATACGAGCCGGGTGGATACGTCCGTCAGTTACAAGTTGGTGTAGAGATAGTCTCGCGATCTCTCTTCTCACAGGGTCGAAACAAGAAAGTATAATTGCTTCAGGTGTGTCATCCACAATGAATTCCACTCCAGTAGCAGCTTCGAGTGCACGGATATTTCTACCCTCACGCCCGATAATTCTACCCTTTACGTCATCGCTTTTTATTTGGAATACAGAAACAGAATTCTCAACCGAATGCTCTGTAGCAACTCTCTGAATCGTCTGAATAACGATTTTCTTTGCCTCAGTATTCGCCCTCTGTTTTGCATCGTCTATGATTTCTTGGACCAATGTAGAAGCTGTAACCTTAGCGTCTTGCACGGTTTGTTCAACCATATTTTTCTTGGCGTCTTCAGCAGACATACCGGAAATTTTTTCTAAAAGTTCAATAGCTTTAAGTCTATTGTTCTCAATATCTATCGTCTTCTTCTCAATAGCGTTAAGACGTTGGCTCAGCTTATCCTTTTCTTTGTTAAGGTCATTTTCGATTTCCTTATTTTTTTCTATTTGCTTATTGAGGTTCTTTTCTGTGTTACGAATTTTATCCTCTCTAGAGTGGAGATTAGAGTCGAGGTCTTTTCTCTCGCTTTTCTGCTTCTCTCTAAGTTCAAAGAATTTCTGCTTAGCTTGAGATATTTTCTTCTCTTTAATACTCTCTCCTTTGAGTTCTGCTTCTCTGATTATTGCATCTGATTTGGTTTTTAAACCAGCTTTTGATAAGAAAAATCCAGCCATTGCTGAAGTTATTGCAATAATTCCATAAATTATTAGAATGTCCATATTTTGGTTGCCTTATTGCTTACTTTTTCATTGCCGAGGTCATGCGTTTGATAAGGTCATCGACTAGTTCTAATGTAAATTCTTCTTCGCCGTCCTCATCAGAAGCGGTTTTTGCTTCTGCATTTTCGAGCTGCTTAACACGTATGGAAAGCTGTAGGGCTGTCATAGCAAATAAATCAATCCTGTCCTGAACAGCAAATTGAGATTTCAATTCAGTGAGTCTTTCATCAATAGCAGATGCAGCGTCCTTAACACCCTCGACCTCCTCTGGGAGAACTGATAGGGGGTAGGAGCGTCCAGCAATGTTTACTTCGATGGTTTCTTTAGACATATCTGAATTAATAGTATATTTATGATAGTAGAGATAAACAAGAGTCGATTTCCTTTACCAAAGCGTCGATTTCCTCGGCCGAAAGGTCGGCAGTGTCGTGGCTTTGAATTAAAGGGTTAGGGTTGTTTGTACATGCCTCAAGTTCTTTCGAACACTCTTTATTCTCAATAGTTAACTTTTCAATCTGTAATAATGCAGTAGAAAGTTTCTCCTTAAACTCATTTATTTGAGCGTTGAATTTTTCTTCATCTGCTTTACGTTCAGCACTTTCCACCTGAAATCTCTGAAGCAACTTTTCTGTTACATCAACAAGTTTATTTGTGGAATCTTTGAGTGTAGGCATGAGACACGATATCGAAACAAATATACTAAAATGAATGTTATGATTTTCAATTTTTTATATGATTTACACTCTTTCAAATTGTAGTTTTACACCATGACTCACATTTTTTATTTATTTTCATTTTTTACGGCTTTTTTATCTCCGTTTTATCTTTCTGCCCAAACCCCCACACCCCTTTATGCCTCTCAATCAGGTTTCATTGCTCCACTTGATATTCCACTTGTTTTAAGTGGAAATTTCGGAGAGTTCAGAGGCGACCACTTTCACACGGGTCTTGATTTTAAGACTCAGGGAAAGGAGGGGTTTCCTGTTCTCGCAGTTGCTGACGGAGTAGTGTCGAGAGTGAAGGTGAAGCCTTGGGGTTATGGCCATGCTTTATATCTGAAACACTCAGATGGAACGACTACGGTTTACGCACATCTATCTTCCTACGCTCTTCCTATTTCTGAATGGCTTTTAGAACGGCAATACTCGAAAAGATCGTTCAGCATAGATAGCCGTCCTGCAACAGAGATTTCATTTTCAGCAGGAGACACCATAGGTTGGAGTGGGAACTCGGGCTCTTCAGGAGGACCTCACCTGCACTTTGAAGTTCGTGATGAGAACGAGAAACCTATTAACCCCCTTCAATGGGGCTTCAATATCGCTGATTCACAATCCCCTAAAGTGGGTTCGCTTAGAGTTATTCCATTAGATGCTCAAGGTCTTGAGAATAGATCTAGAACACTCGAAGTGAAATCTGGTGGAGTTTTTGAAATCCCTTCGGGACATGTCAGACTCGCCGTAGAAGCAAATGACCAACTCGACGCTGCATCTAACGTTTGTGGAGTATATTCTATAGAAGTTTTCGTAGATGGTGATTTGTATTCTTCCCTTTTTATAGACACTCTTGATTTTTCTACGAATAAGGATATGAACGCTCACTCGTATTACCCGGAGTGGAAATCTTCAAGAACACAAATACATAGATTTACACCTCTTCCAGGAAATAGATTGCCTATTTATGATTTCACCCCTGTCGTGAACCTTGAGGTGACTGAAGATTCCACAATGAACATATCTGTGAGATGTAGCGATGCTCATGGAAACATAACTACAAAGTTGTATACACTTTTAGGGGGGAGCTCATTAGAGCAGGCGCTTGAGAGTTCACAAAGTGCAAGCGTCTTCTGCCCAGCGATGCCTTCCACTGAGGCTACTCTAGAGGATGGTGGTGTTAAGGTGGTTTGGCCTAAGAGATCCTTCTACAACAGGGAAATCGCAAGCTTGCAAGTTTTTTCAAACGGGGAGTTTTTCATTGGGCCAGAAGACGCAGCATTGGCAAAATCCTTTAGAGTGCATTTAAATGATCTAGAGGGGGACTTGTCAAAATTGGTGGCGGTTAGGCTTTCTGAAAAAGGCATTAGGATGGGGGTGGAAGTTTGTGAATTAGAGGGAGATTTAGTTACTTTTTCATCGAGAATAATGGGGAGATATAAGCTTGTTAGAGATACCATTGCGCCGAGGCTTTTGCCTAAATTTTCTGCAACTCCATTAGTCTCTAATGGAAATCTTGTGTTCCACCTCGAAGACGATCTCTCTGGAGTATCTAAAGTGGAGGGTTTTATAGACAAAGAGTGGGTGCTGTTACGTTGGAATCCCAAGAAGAAAACAGCCGTTTATAGTGCGTCTGATTTACACCATGTTCCGGGCGTAAAATCTCAAATAACGGTACGAGTTGAAGATGCTGTAGGGAACGAATCCTTTTGGATTGGAAGTGTGGAAATGGGGAAATAAATATTTTTATTTATTTCTTTATTGCGCTGTAATCAAGGTAGTATAACGCCTTTATAGACAGAGAGTTAACAAACGTTTCTTCAAGCATTTGTTCCCAGTTGTCAAAGTAGCCGGAAGGCAGTTGTTCACCTCTAGATTGCAGGGTGTTTTTCCATACAATACTTAGTTCGCTACCTGGAGAGAATTGCCAACGGAATCCAAAATCCACACTCCAAGCATTAAAATTGACGTCGTACTCAGATGTGTTGTCAGATGCTAGAGTTACTAGAGAGGTTTCATCGAGTTCTGAGTCTTGTCCTAAAGAGTAAAACTCTAGGTAATCTACAGTGCTCCAATAGTGTCTAATTCTTATATCAAAACCCGCTCTGTTTGATAAGATATAAGAACCTGATAATACGTGGGTTTCACTCTTATTATTACGTGCTCCGAAAACACTCTCGTCCTCTCCATCTAAGCCGGGCATAATTGTGGCATACCCAAGTTCACTGAACTGACCTTGATAGCTATATACGTACCTAAATGATAATTTGTCATTTAGTCTAAATCTAGGTTCTAGTCTTATATCTGCTCCATTCCAATCTACTCCTTCAGTAAACGCAATGCTGCGACTTGCCATTACGTCAAGAGCAATTTGTTTTCTATAATCTGTCGATATTATTAGGTTGGTATATCCCCATGCAGGCAATTTCCATGAATAGTCATCTATGCGAGGTTCAAAAAAATCAAACCCCCTTATCGGTGCAGCGGCGAAACCTAGTCGAAAAAACTGAAATCCTTTTGTCAGAGCACCACAATCAGCAGAAATCATAAGATTACTAAATGTTCTAGGAGAATATAGTTGTGTGTGTTCAATCCCCAATCCTGAGAAAAGATTAACGAATCTACCAAAAGGTTCTACAATTTGATAGCCGAGACTTAGTGAATTGACCACTTCGTTGGGAGCTTGTAAATATCCTAAGTCGTTGGGGTCATAAAATTCACTTTCTTCCAGGTGAACAGCCTCCCATGTAAAGTTTCCAGAGAGTTTACTTGTTCCTAT
>DQKQ01000256.1 GCA_015660615.1 Flavobacteriales bacterium | reverse complement strand
GGAGCTGGAGCGCTATCAGAACAAGCAAATAGCACCAAAAGTAAAGTGCTTATAATCAAGGTCATAGGTTTCATTTTACGAATTATTATATTCCAAATTTAGATAGCATAATATACAAATTAGATTTTAATTACTTATTGAAGGAACTACCTCCAGACTTAGAGCCTGGCTTCGAGTTGCCTCCACCGCCTTTGAATTTTTTATTTTTGAAGCCGCCTTTTTTGTGACCTTCACTTTTGAAACCTCCCCGACCACGGCTTTCACCTCCGCCTCGATTGTCTTTATCACCACTACGACTGTCGCGATACCCGCCACCGCTACCTCGGTTGTCTCTATCCCCACCTCTGTTGGCAGCATATCCACCTCCTCCACCGCTGCCTCGGTTGTCTCTATCCCCACCTCTGTTGGCTCCATATCCGCCTCCACCACCGCTACCTCGGTTGTCTCTATCCCCACCTCTGTTGGCAGCATATCCGTTACTACCGCTACCTCGGTTGTCTCTATCACTACCTCTATTATTGTCGCGAGAATAACCTCCTCGATTTTCACCTCCACTCTTGCTTGGTGGTCCGAATGAAGAACTTCTTGATCGTCTGTCATCTCTATCAGAGTTACGATATCCACCACCACCACCGCTTCTTACCCCTCCACTTCTGGAACTTCCACCGTAACCACGACCACCGCCACTACCACCTCCGTAGCCACGACCACCTCCACCACGATTTCTACTCTTTTTACTACCACCACCTTTAGGCATAATCATTCCTACGGGATCCATTGGCATATTGAAAGGTTGATCTGTAATGAGTTCAACTTCGCGACCTATTAGTTTTTGTATGCCTCGTAAGTGATTGCGCTCATCTCCTTCATTACAGAATGAGATTGCGATTCCTTCCCTTCCAGCACGGCCAGTTCGTCCAATACGGTGAACATAACTTTCAGCGAGGTTTGGCAATTCGAAGTTTACAACGTGGCTGAGCTCGTCTACGTCAATTCCACGTGAAGCAATGTCAGTAGCAACAAGAACTCTTACTTTTCCTTTTTTAAATCTATTAAGCGCCTTTTCTCTAGCTGGTTGAGATTTGTTACCGTGTATAGCTTCAGCTTGGATGTCGTTTCTTTGTAAGTGACGTACAACTTTGTCCGCCCCGAATTTAGTTCTTGTAAATACAAGAGCATTAATAATTTCATCTGTTCCGAGGATGTGTACAAGAAGGTCTTTCTTATCGTTCTGACGAACGTAATATACTTTCTGGTCTACAGTTTCAGCAGCAGAACTCTCAGCAGCGATTTGTATGCGAATGGGATCCTTTAATATTGTAGAAGAAAGCTCTCGAATATTTGGCGGCATGGTAGCCGAGAAGAAAAGGGTCTGCCTTTCTTCAGG
Organism: Flavobacteriales bacterium; assembly: GCA_015660615.1. Classification (GTDB taxonomy): domain Bacteria; phylum Bacteroidota; class Bacteroidia; order Flavobacteriales_D; family Sanyastnellaceae; genus UBA974. The sequence goes on along the minus strand of DQKQ01000256.1, from coordinate 3,325 downwards.
CGTTTGCTTGATTATCTTCTTGATATCGTGGATGAATCCCATGTCGAGCATTGTATCTGCTTCATCGAGTACTAAAAATTCAACATCTTGTAGGCGTATATGTCCTTGATTGCATAAATCGAGAAGACGTCCAGGTGTTGCAATTAGTATGTCTACACCCCTACGAAGTGCATCAACTTGGCGACGCTGAGGGATACCACCGAAAACAACAGTAGATCTCAAGTTAGAATTCGTACAATAGTTGCGAACGTTTTCGTCAATTTGTGATGCTAACTCACGAGTTGGAGTTAGGACTAGTGCACGAATAGGCTTTGAGCGACCCTGCGTCTTTGAAGGGCGAGAAGCGAGAGTGTGAACTATAGGAAGTGAGAACGCAGCTGTTTTACCAGTACCTGTTTGGGCACTACCGAGGATATCTTTACCTTCTAAAACGTGAGGAATTGCTTGCTCCTGAATGGGAGTCGGGTTTTCGTAGCCGAGTGGTTTTAGGGCAGAAAGCACTACCTCATTTAACCCTAGATCTTTAAAAGACATTTTAAAACTTTATCTCGCACGATAACGTGTACGAAGAACGTGCCGAGTCATAATGTGGCGCGTGCCGACAACGGCTGAAGCACGCATGCGTTATTTTTAACGCGGTGCAAAACTACGACTTTTATTTTAATTGTGTAACATACAATTAAATAAGTCTAATTCAGTTGTTATTATTTACTGCTTCTACCTAAGTTTTTTAGAGTAATAGTGTGCATTGCAAGAGCATCTCCAAATGTCATTTCCCCCTTGTATTGAAGGTCGAATTCCATTGCTGTTTTCTTTACAATCTCAGATAAAGCTTTGTAATGAACGTGGCAAATGTTAGGGAATAGGTGATGCTCAATCTGGAAGTTAAGCCCACCACATAGATACGATAGTATCTTGTTGTTCATTCCGAAATTAGCAGATGATAGAAACTGGTGTTCAATTCTAGTCGTATCTAGTTTAAGACCTTCATCACCAGCCTTAGGGAAAGAGTTGTGCTCCATTACGTGAGCTGGCTGAAAGATTATTGCCATAAGGAATCCTGCAACAGCATGCATAACCATCCATCCAAGAACAATGAAATACCAAGGAAGACCACTGAAAATCATTGGCAAAACAAGTGAGTATGTAAAGTAAAGGGTCTTAGTCGATAGCATTTGAAAAAATAAACCTTTGGTACTTCTTCCTGTCATTTTAATTAAGTCTTTCTTATGGTACCTAGATAATGACATCCAATCTTTAGGGAGCATCCAGAAAATTGTCATTAGTGAATAGAAAAACCAAGCGTAAATATGTTGAAAACGATGGATTTTATAAAGGGGATTGTTGGGGTTAAACCTAAGAACTGGAGCAGGAGAAATGTCTTCGTCTAATCCGTCGATATTAGTAAAAGTATGGTGTAGTACATTATGCTGTATCATCCACATTTCTGCATTTCCTCCGACAAGGTCAACGGTTCTTCCCATAAGCTTGTTAATCCATGGCTTGTTACTATAAGCATTGTGATTCCCATCGTGCATAATGTTTAATCCTATACCGGCGAGTCCGAATCCCATTAGAACTTCTGCGATCCAAAACGTACTTCCTTCTAATCCACCGAAAGTGAATAGAGCCCAGGGAATGAAATAAAGTGCGAGCATAATAAACGTCTTCAAATACATTTGAAATCCTCCATGTCTATTTTTGCCAGATTCAGTAAAATATTTATCAACTCGTTCACGCAAGACTTTTCCAAATCCTGAGTTGTCGTTGGCAAATTTTACAATAGGTAGTTTCATGGTTCCAAGTATTTTCCAATGTTGAATCAGTAAGAATAAGCAAAATTACTGTAAATGATCTAACTATCAATCGTCTTTGCGTCATATTTACTACATGCGAAATGTTAAATAAGAAGAAAAAACAGCTAGGCTCTTCCTAGGGCTGTGATTGGGTCGAGTTTAGCGGCTTTAGTTGCTGGGTAGTATCCGCTGGCCAAACTGGTAATCATACACAGCGTCATGCCGATTGCAATCCATCCCCATGGAATAACAAAAGGAGTGTCAAAAACAGAGGCGATGATATTTCCTATCCCTAGACCTGCGGCGATGCCGACAAGGCCACCTATTTGGCCTATGATGATTACTTCAACAAGGAACTGGGTGCGTATAGCTCGAGCGCTTGCTCCTATGGATTTACGTGTACCGATTTCGCGAGTCCTCTCAGAGACCGATACGAGCATGATATTCATGAGCCCTATCCCCGCTCCAAAGAGAGTTATAATTCCGATTACAGCAGCGGCGATGGTGATGCCGGAAGTGGCTTCTAGCAGAGTTTCCACAAGGGTGTTGCTTTTGCTTATATCGAACGAACTGGGAGCGCCAGGCGTGTCACCTCGAATCATTCTAAATGCACCGGTAGCGAAATCTGTTGATTGCTCGAGATGTTCTGCATCTGCTACGGCGCAAGTAATTGTGTAACTTCTATTTACGTCTGAGAATTGACGTCTAACGGAGGTTGTTGATATAATACATTGGTTATCTTGTGACATTCCAAAACTCGCTCCCCTAGACTCCAGTACTCCTATGACTGTATATCGTGACCCCGATAATAAAAGATTGGATCCCACGACTTCCTCCCATGGTTCGAATAGTTTATCCTTGATATTAGAGCCGATAATAATGAGTGGAGTACCAGCATTAACTTCAGAGTTAGAAAAACCGCGGCCATTAGATAAAGGGATGTTCGAGACTTCTAGATAGTTTTCATCAACACCTAGGATTTGAATATTTGGATCCGTTCTATTTGAGTTCCTTCCTATAATTGATGTACCTGAAGCGAATATTGAAGAGGTGACTAATAAATCTGAGGGTGCTAGTTTAGAGAACTGTCGAGCTTCCCTAAAAGTTATGGGGGTGTATGGGGCTGGACGCTTTCCTTTAAAGAAACCGGAATTACGTTTGGGATTAATTGTAAAAGAATCAGTTCCAAGTGAGGAAAATTCGACGCGTATGTTTTCTTTGAGTGATTCAGTGGCCGTAACCATTGCTATAAGGGCCATTATGCCGATTCCTATTATCCCGACTGTTAGAGTGGTTCGTAATGCCTGTCCACGTATGGAGCCGATTGCAACATTTATTTGTTCAATTAAAACAGAACGGGTTAACCTCATGCCCCGAATGTACTACCGTATCTTTACACTCTGAAACAAAAATCACAGAACATGACTTTTGACATTGATATGATCAAAAAAGTGTACGCTAGGTTTCCTGAGCGCGTAGATGCGGCGAGAGAATTAGCTGGACGACCTCTAACTTTAGCTGAGAAAATT
>DQKQ01000123.1 GCA_015660615.1 Flavobacteriales bacterium | reverse complement strand
TTTGCACAGTATCTGAGGGTTTAGCTCTTAGGACTTATGAGAGAGGAGTAGAGGCGGAGACGAAAGCCTGCGGAACTGGCGCTGTAGCGGCCTCTATAGTTGACTATTCGATTAATGGAGGTAAGCCCAAGAGGACAGTTAATATGCCAGGAGGTAAGCTTTTTGTGGAGTTTAAAGAAGACGGTGAAGGTGGGTATGAGAATGTTTGGCTTTCAGGAGCAGCAAGCGAATTGTCTAGAGGCATAACTAGTTTATTGAGCATATTTTTATTGTGGTTTTGCCTGCCTTTAGATGTACATGCAAATTGGTACGACAACTTGAGCGACGAAACAGAAATCAGCATTTTAACCTCCTCGCCAGGCGAAGATGCTTACTCTATTTTCGGCCATACAGCAGTTAGAATTTATGACCCCGCTGAAGTGCCTACCGTTGATTGGGTATTCAACTACGGAACATTCTCCTTCAGCGAGGATTTCTATTACAACTTTATGATAGGAAGATTAGATTATCATCTCTCCGCAGTACCGTTCCATCAATTTCAAAGAGATTATATTGATCAGGGAAGAGGAATAAAAGAGCAAGTTCTAAATCTTGCCCCAACCCACATTCGGCAGGTGGCAGAGTATTTATCCTGGAACCTGCAAAAGGAGAACGCAGTGTATAGGTATGAATTCTTCAGAGACAACTGTTCGACTAGGGTGTTAACACTTTTTCAAGAATCGTTAGGAGATTCTTTTGAGACAAATTGCAAACAAAGTGGGAAAACTTTCAGAGGTGGATTGCAGCCATATATATCCGGCTCTCCTTGGACAGCTTTCGGAATGGATTTTATTTTAGGGCCCAAATCTGATAAGATAATGCCTCCATGCGGTGATGCATTTATACCGGATGAACTTTCTAAAGCTTTAAGTAACATGACAGTTGACGGAGTGGCTTTATTAAAGGAAAATAATGAAAATTTTGTTGTTTTTGGTGATGGAACATGGTTACCTGACTGCGCTTTGGATATTCCTTCTATTTTGATGGTGTTAATCACCTGCTTGATGATTATTGTGACTATCAGGAACAGGGAGAAATGCTGGTTTACTTCAAAACTAAGAGGGTTGGTTGCTCTTGTCTCGTCTTTACTTGGAGGACTTCTACTATTAATGTGGGCGTTTACAGATCACACAGATACTTGGGCAAACATTAACCTTTTGTGGACCCTCCCAGCTTTGGTTTACTTTATTCCTATTCAGTCAGGGTTTAAGAGGCAAGCAGGCAAGATTGCGGCTCTGATATGCATTTCATATCTTATTTTGAGTGTATTCGAATTTCAATTGTCAACTCTAGCTTTGAGATGCGCCGCTGTATCCGTATTTTTGACTGTTATACCATTTAGGAAAGATTTAAACTTAGTTCGAGATGAATAAAATAAAGTTGTCTTTAGTTCTATTGTCTGTAGCAGCTGTGTTTGTAAGCTGTGAAGACAGGGAGCCCTTGAGTTGGAATACAGAAATTTTTCTTCCATTGGTGGATGACAATATCACCTGGTCTTCTTCCATTCCTGACTCATTGCTTGAGTTTGGAGAAGGTGGAGAGCCTGCAAGGATGTTGTATAAGATTCCTTTCGGTGAATTTTCGGCAGATTATCTACCCACGTTACCAGATACGTTAATTGAAGAGAATATGTCTATGGAAGGAAATTTACCATCGGATGTTCCAGTCCCATTGGGGGATTTATTTGTAAATGAAACAGATGAGATTGTCTTTTCAAGTTTTGGGGAAGGTTCAGATGCTTATTTAAAGGAATTTTCCCTTAGTGCTGGGTATATGAGGTTATCTGTTGAGAGTTCTGTTGAAGGGATTTTAGATATGGCATATTATCTCAATAGCGTGACCGTAGATGGCGTTATGTCAGGTATTCAATTGGAAGTGCCTGCTGCTCAAGATGGTGTTAACGGTTTTGCAACAGAGACGCTAGATTTAGCGGGAGCTATTTTTGATTTATCTGGAGAAAATGGGTTTAGTGAAAATGTTATGACCTCAACTTTCACTACAACGGGATCTACTTTAAATACGGAAGTTTTCTATTTGACAACTACTGATAGTATGTTGGTGGAGATTGAACTTATTGACCTTACAATTGAAACTGCTAAAGGATACTTCGGACAAGTGGATATTCCTTTTGATTCAGAGGTGACTTTGATAGATACAATTACTATTCCCAACCCAATTCTCGATTTAGAAGGTGCTAGTGCAAAATTGACAATAGATAACTATATAGGAGCTGAATTGAGATTAAAATTCGATGAGGTTTCTATGGATGATCAACTTTTAGAGCATCCATCATTTTATGGTGTTCATGATATTGCAAGAGCATATTGGATAGATGAAACTTTGATTAATCACACTAGTTTAGAACTTGATTTAGGTGAAACGGGTTCGAATATTTTCGATCTAATTGAGACTTTCCCTCACGATTTAGCAATGTTTGGAAGTGTTCAGCTTAATCCTTTCGGAGATGTTTCTTTAGGGTATGATTATATAAATAATGCATACCCCCCTAAGTTAGAATTAGAATTAGAAATTCCTTTAAAACTGGGTCTAGACGGAGTGGTGTTAGAGGAGGTATATATTATAGACCCTATGGACTTCCCTAAGTTCGATGGTCGTTTGCTTGTGGATTTAACAAGTACTTTCCCGGTTGAGGTGATCGCCGATATTGACTACGTAGTTAATGACGAAGATGGAACTATAGTGAGCATAAGTGGGAATATCGATGCAGGAAGTGCTTACCCAGAAGTTAGTCAACATGGGTTACTTGTTATTCCACTTAATGAAGAGACAGTAAGTCCTGGCGGAAGTGTACATGTAAGTTTGACTGCAAGTACAGAGGGTGCAGTCACATTTACGGGTTACGAGAATGTTCGAGTACAAATTCGAATAGAAGGAACACAACTAATAGAAGTAGATTAATCATGCTGGATTATAGATTGATTTTTTCTACAACTTTTCTTGCTCTATGCTCTTTAGCATCGAGCGCAAATGTTTTAACTGTAGTGGTAAATCCTGATAGCACTGAGATTAAGCGTGAAAAAGGAGGTGCATCACTTAGTTTTTGGGCCACTCAAAGTGGTAATGTTATTTCGACGGGATTTGCTAATAATTTAGCGAATGGCGGATTTATAGGGCATGATATATTAGATCCAATCTTAGAATCCCACACGGGAGGATTTGGGTATGTGGGGGGAAGTGTGGGTTGGGAAAAAGTTTGGACTTCAAAGCCGTTTAAAGGAAGTGACTTAGCGCTTTGCGGGTCTATGGGTTCTGAGGCCCTTTATGATGTTAGATGGACGTCCGACATGTTCGAACTTTTGTGGTATGGGAATGGGGGGCACACCGGAAGGGTGGATGTGTTTAGTGGAACAGGAGTAAGGGCAGGAGTGTTTAATAGATTTGGGTTAGGACTGGAGAGTGTAAAAACTCAACAAAGACTTGAAGTGTCTGTCATTCAGAGACTTGGGGGTGTTGAGTGGAGTATCCCTTATGGTTATTTGTGGCTGTCCGAGGATGCGGATTCTCTTGCTTCGTATTTGCAAACAGAGGGTAGGCTTCATGCGAGTATAGATTCAACTGACAGTGGTGAACCTTCGATAGGGTTCCTTCCATCGTATGGAATTGGGATTTCAGGAACGTTGCCTTTGGCCTCAGAGACGTTGCCAATTAGGTTCGAAATTAACTTCAAGGATGTAGGCCTGTTATTTGAGAATGAAGGATCCAGTGTGGCGTGGTTTCAAGAAGGTTTTTCGACTACAGGTTTACCGCTATATGGTGACAGTCTGACTATAGAATCTATCTCTAATGGAGATTTAGCTACGGATTCACTTTTACTTACAGGGAGCTCTGTAAAAAGGATGACTCTTCTTCCCTCAATATTATCTGCAGAATTTGTTTACGAACCATCTGAGAAATTTATGTTTCAGATGTCTGTGAAAAGTGGAGGGTGGATGCCAGAGTTACTTTATTCTGCAGGTATAGGATGGATCCCTTCGGATAGGATTGCTTTAGGTGTGGAGGGGCGTTATGGAGGATGGGGAGGTTTGAGGTCTGCAATTTGGGCTAAATTGAGATATAGCAATAGGAGGATATTGGTAGTTCAAATTGAATCTCCATTGGGATTATTCTTTAACAAAGAGATTTCGAACAACACGTATGGGAGGGGGGTGACATTAAGGTTAGAACGGATAGCTAGCAAAAGATAAATGATGGATTTACAGACATTCTCAAATAAGCAAACGGACTTGCAGAAGCAAGCTTTTACTGAAGTATCCAAAGGTAAGCTTCTTGTGATTGCAGGACCGTGTGTAGTTGAGGGGGAGAAAGAACTTTTCGAAGTGGCCGATAGGGTGATAGGGACTTGTCGGGAGTTAGGTTTACCCATCATCTTTAAGGCGTCTTACAGAAAAGCTAACAGGTCAAGGATGGATAGCTTTACAGGTATAGGAGATGCTGAAGCCCTTGCTTTACTTGGAAAAGTGAGAGATAAGTATGGAGTTAAGGTGATTACTGATATTCATACTGCTGCTGAGGCTTCTATGGCGGCTGAATTTGTTGACGTGTTGCAAATCCCAGCTTTCTTGTGCAGGCAGACAGACCTTCTTGTAGCAGCCGCTAAAACTGGCTGTACAGTGAACATTAAAAAAGGCCAATTCTTATCGGCAGAATCTATGATACACGCTGTGCAGAAAGTTAGGGATGCTGGTAATGATGATGTTTGGGTTACTGAAAGAGGAACCACATTTGGGTATGAGGACTTGGTGGTGGATATGCGAGGAATCCCTGTTATGCGTTCATTCGCACCAACAGTGATGGATCTCACACACAGCCTACAACGACCAAACCAAACCTCGGGAGTTACCGGTGGAACACCTTATTTCATTGAGAGCTTAGGACGTGCTGCTGTAGCTGCTGGAGTCGATGCGGTATTTATTGAAACCCATCCTAGACCTTCTGAAGCTTTATCTGATGGTGCCAATATGCTACACCTTGATGATTTTGCTGGTGTACTAAAAACGCTTTCTAAAATTCACGAAGTAGTGCGCTCATGAAAACAGCTATTATTTTCACTTCTTTAGTACTCTCTTTTACGTGTTCTGTTTTCGCTCAGAGCGAGATACAGCTCAGGATAGTGGGTGGTCCTGGAGTAGATCAAGGGAATACCGTTTTACCAATCGATAATGGAACCTACATCTTGGGGTCTACTTCGAGTGACGGTACAGGAAATGTGAGGGGCTATGTGATATTCTATGACGAAGATTTCCAATTCGCCTGGAGCTTACTCACTCCATACGACACCCCTGTAGAGCAGGTGGTGGATGCTTGGGACATTAACGTAGGTAACTCAGATGAGATTACCATACTTTCTCAGCGTTTAGGGAGTAACGGTACTTACAACCTTGTCGTTTACATCTTAGAAAATTTAGGTTCTGAAGGCCAAATTATTTCATCTCATGAATTTACCCATATCAACAACCAACTTCCAGTAAGTGCCATTAATTGGCGTGGTTCTAGATGGGCGGTGGGAGAGAGCGAAGGCGATGGTTTCCTTGTAAACATAAATGAGCCAATTACAGGTCTTCCAGACTTTTCATATACCACTTGGGGACATCCAGTTAGAACTGAAACTGTTGAGTCAGCAAAGGTTTACGGCGACACTTTATACGTCACTGGAACTACGGAAATAGATGGTGTTAAGCAATCTACTATTTGGGCTT
>DQKQ01000192.1 GCA_015660615.1 Flavobacteriales bacterium | reverse complement strand
TCGGGATAATCTAGATCTTTTGAATCCCAGCTCCCGTGTAGAGCGCCATCAATAAACTCATCAATATCTTCATCAACTTCACGTTCTCGAATATCACGCACAATTTCAGGAGCAGAATCTCTAATCACGTCATCCAGAATATCATCAACATTCCGTACGAGATTACTAACCTCTGCCTCTTCATTTAAGCTTTTGACTTTAGCGGACATCTTTTAAATGTTCCCAAGAAGAATTTTCATGTGAGCACCGCTAGCAGGCCCAGAAATTCCTCTAGTATACCAACCTTCATAATCGGACCCGTAGCGGTCTGCATATTTTGCTTCAGGGTGCTTTCCAACCCACTGTACAGCCTTACCTAAAGCAGCTTCTACTTCTTCCTTGGTGGTGACAGCAGGAATGCCGTGACGCGTTATCATGATGTGTGCGATCTTTCCCGACATCTCACCGATACCACCGGCTTTCAGATCTTCTGCGGTTTCTTCGAGATATCGATTGATTGCTGCTTCTGATCCGTCATGTCCCACGATGCCAAGCTTAAATCGGCCGGATCGCATTTTACCACCACGAAAATAATCGGGTCCAGGGTCTGAGTCTATATCAGCAGCCTTCATGATAGTGTATTGACCGGGTAAGTCTTCTGGACTCTGGATCTTGATGTTGCCAAATGTCGCTGGGGTATCGTCAGTTGCTGGTGCCAGCTCAACGTCACCATACGCATTCTTGATCAAGTCAAAAATCTCATCATCTAGATCTCTGACGATCTGAGGTTGATCCTCCGGGCTCTCGAAATCCTCTGGTGCAAGAGGGATTGTCTTCCCCTTAGGGGCATTGAGATCAGACCATTTTTTCTCGAGCAGAAGCTCTTTGATATATTCTCTTAGTAAGTACATCTTCCATCCCTACAACAACACCTTATTAATTATTCTTTTTAACCTCGAAGTGAAGGTTTCATTGCAGGTTTGTGGAGAACTAGCAGAACCATTACTCACACGATATGCCGATATCTTCACATTAGGAGAATATTGCTTACATAATTGAGCGACTGCTCTTACGTTTCTATCACTGTCGTCATAAAAAATTAATTCCTCTGGTTCATGCTGGTCAAGGTATCCAGCCAACACAGACGCTTTGCCCTGGGGAGTCTCGCCACCGAGATCTCCCACAGTGTGTAATTGACCAGAAGAAATCCCAATACCGTTATCACTCAAAAATTGCAAAATTTGTTTTCGATTTTCGGGCTTAATCATTGACCCTTGCGCTGGACTGAACATTTCTTTATCGCCGGCTCTAGCAGTCACTACAAGCGCCAAGGCCTCAGGATCAGCTTGAGCTTCAGCTAATTTGCCTAACATGGAACCAATACCTTTAGATTTTGATATGTCTACTGACGCAGTATCAGAATAATCAATCTCGTCTTCAATTCCATTAGGCGTTGGAAGTTCTTCGAATAATGCAAAATTTGCAGAATCTAGCCACCAGAACCCCTTATCTTTTTTAACGTACTGAACATTATTATCTAAGAGGAAATCCTCAAATGAAGAATCTGGGGATCCATCCCTTAAAATCCTGCGAATACCTATAAGCGAGACGGTGCTCGCCAGGGTATCATCAAAATCGAATGCTATAATTCTTTTGATAGGCATGTGAAAATTCTCTTTCTTTAAATATAATAAAGATAATAGTTATAATTTTCATGAGGGCCCGAAACGGCTTCGACGGGGTAGGAGAAGAGGATAGTGCAGGTGGTCACACGAAATAGCGGACCTAAAACGCGGTTTCAAACTTTAATTGCCAATAACAATTATCATTTCGAATCTGTTCGCTTAGCGGCTTAATCGGGTGGTTGTCTAAAACCATCTATCCAATTTAGACTAAGTGGATTAGTATCACTGAATAATAAAAAATACTCGATTCTTACTTCCGCAGGTAAGATGGTTTAACAGCGGAAAATTTGTCAGTTTAGAAAAACTGAATAAACCTGTGAATGACTTGAATCAGAAGCTATTGCGGACGCGGGTTCGACTCCCGCCGGGTCCACCATTTTTCAAAGGAAAGTACAAAATGAATACCTTAAGTAACAAATGGGTTAGCCTGCTTTGTTCTATCGTCAATGCTGGATTTGCGATACACTCATTCAATACAGACAATCTACTACTGTGTGGAGTCTGCTCTGTTTTTGCAGTGTTTTGCTTTAGAAACTTTTTAAGAGCGAGCTAAATTCCTTATAAAGTATAAAGATGGAAAGATACAATTGTCCAGCATGCGGGCACCCAATCGTATGGGCGCTTAATAATTTTCGGTCAAATGCCATCACCGAAATAAAATGCACAAAAAGCCCTACAGCATCTCGAGTAGAGTTGATATTAGAAACTGAAACGCTGTGTATGTGGACAGGAATTGCTCAAAGACAAAAGGACGGATCAGTAAGGTTGTTCCTCTCTGATGGAGTTACATTGTTACGTAAAGAGCTATAATTTTGTACGCCTCCGTAGCTCAGATGGTAGAGCAGCTGATTTGTAATCAGCAGGTCGTAGGTTCGAATCCTATCGGTGGCTCCATATTTTACTAATCACGAGCAAGCACATATTTATACCTACTATGAGGTTGAATATAATGATAGGAGCGCGGAATGGCATCGGCTACGTGGGTCTTGATGGGAAAGAATTATACACCCAGAAAGATGTCAGAAAAACAAGTGGAAGAGCATTTGCGCGCCGTCTTCCCAGATCTCATAGATGAACTTAAAGAGGAGTATATTATGTCAATAAACGATGATGGCAACAAAGACGATACCTATATTAACCCGCCTGATGCTGGCGATGACTTTGACTTCGTCATGGCTTATGATGATGATCCAGCTGAAGCAGATGAAAGGTTACTCGCAGCTAACTCTGCAACCTGTGCTATCTCTTGCGGCTTTATTGGTGTAGGGGGAGGCGGCGGAAAGCTTGCAAAAGCATTCCTTGATTTAGGGTTTACAAAAACGCTTTTGGTAAATACAACAGAGAAAGACCAGCCAGGTGGGACTGATCAAAATCACTTTGTTCTTGTACCAGGGGCTGATGGCGTAGGAAAAGATATCGTTCTTGGAAAGAAGGTACTTGGCGAAAACAGCGCATTTGTAGAAGATGCTGTACGGACACGTATAGGAAATGTCGACTGGTTATTTGTTCTCGCTGGTGGTGGGGGTGGTACAGGAAGCGCATGTCATGAACTACATGGTTCACTCTCTCGTTATCTAACCTCAATCGAAGCAGCGGGAAAAGTTGTCTATATTATTACAAAGCCCACTGCACAAGAAATGTTGAATCCAACAATCTCAAAAAACTACAGCGCATTGCTTGAAGATGTCTCCGGATGTCCCCACATCATTATTGATAACGAACGACAACTACAACTCCTTCGTGGGAAAGTAGGAATGCTGAATATGTTTCCATCTGCAAACAGGAATTTTGCTAAACTTATCGCACAAGTTCTTAAGCTTGCATCCGAGCATTCTGAAATCCAAACTTTCGACAGCAAAGATTTAGAAAAATGCTTAGGTACTGAAGGACGAATGGTCATTGGAAGTACAGTGGTTCGAGATGTAACGCGTAATGATCTTGGTTCACTCGTCTATCAGGGGTGCCTGCGATCTTCACCGTGTCCAACACCAAGTGGTCGTGCAAAAACAGGCACGCTACTTCTTATTGCTGACGGTGCAATGGCTTCTGATCCAGATGTTAGTAGAAGACTAGAATCTGCTTTCTCCTATGTCGGTGGAAGAGCAGACACACTGTTTTCTGGAGTGTATGTAAAGGAAGGAATTCCTGGCTTAATTGCAATTACACTTCTCGGTGGTCTATAAGCTTTTATGATCCTGGATCATTTCTTTTACGACACTGCGGAGTAATTGCTCATTTGTAGTTTCTGATAGACTCATTAGAGCATCCCAATGACTGGTACTTATACCGCTTGGGATTCCCCCACCTGTATCGACTAAGACTCGCAATGCTTGAGAATATTTTTCTTTTTGGCGAGGGGATGGAGAGCTAGAAAGATTATGAAGCATATCTGTCAGTTTTACTTTTAGCGCAACAGGATCGTCTGCCAAGGAAGCGACATAAGAAGAATATTCTTGTCCCTTCTCGTGCGTTAACTTTTCAACAGTAGAAATTATCTCTTCTGCTGTGTTATTGTCTGCGATGGAATTACGAATCCAGTCTTTCATTTCTTGCGCTGTGGCTACAGTAGATCCCGGGGCATCCTCTATTGTGTCATGTAATAGCGCAACCATCTCAGCAGCCGAGTCGCCTGGATAATATTTTCTTACAAGATTACGGACGGCAGAGGGATGAGAAAAATAATCTTCCCCAGATCTACGCTTCTGTCCAGCATGAGCCATACGGGCTGTAGCGTAAACATCTTCAAAGTCTTGTGGCGTTACTTGCATGTTCTCATTTATCAGGAATCAGGACGCTTAATGATCTTGATATTTACCTGTGGTTGATGGCCTTCTGGAGTCCGATCGTCAATCCCTAAAAACTCGCAATCATCCGGAAAATAATAAAAAATCATTTCTTGATTATCGAGATGCATCGCAACTTGAGAGCTTGTAACCATCTTAGAAGTTCTTCGAAGCATGTTATAATTTGAATCAGGTTCGAAAGGTTGCTGCGCTAATGCTGGA
>DQKQ01000225.1 GCA_015660615.1 Flavobacteriales bacterium | reverse complement strand
TAATTTCCTGCATAGATGGCTCCCACAATAAATAGAGCCAGGTGAGCCGCAATGGGATTATTTCTATCCAAGACGTTCTCTTGCTTTCTCTACTTCTGTCTTGCGTGACCCTACAGTGACTAAATCATCAAATAAAAAAACTGGTCTTTTTAAAAAGGTGTATTCTCCTAAGATGAGAGTGCGATAATCTTGCTCTGACAAGCTCTTTTCATCGAGTCCCAAGCTTCTAAATTTCATTGCGCGCCTTGAAAAAAGGGCTTCGTACGAACCCGCAAGGTTTTTCATAGCATCAAGATCAGCAGAAGAAATTCCGCTTTCTTTGATATTTACTATCTCGCAACCTTTCAATTCGGGGGTAATATCGTCAAAAATACGTTGGCATGTTTTACAGGTCGGGAGAGTAAATGCTTTTTTCATAAAAGATTCATTAAACTTTTTCAGAAACCAAATCCATTTGACTAATCAAATTTGCAACTCCTTTTTGCCAATTATCTTCGTTGTCGATGACGATATCACATTTCTCCTTCCAAGGTTGGATAAACTCAATATCCGAAGGTCTTACGTGATTATCCCACTGGTATTGAACCTCCCTGTTGTTATAACCACGAATAGTGAGATCTCTATATTTTCTTCGTTTTAACCTTGTTTCAACTGAAGCTGAGATAAAGACTTTAATGTCTATCATTTGCCTAACCCTATCATCCTGAAGAGCGAAAAGACCTTCAACAATAAGCCAAGGACTTGGGATTTTTATTACACATTCAGATTTCATCATATCTCTGTTAAAAGTATATGTGTCGATCTCTAACGTTTCTCCTCTTTGTAAAGCGTAAATATCTCTAACTAGATCATCATAGATAATCGCCTCGGGCAAATCAAAGTTAGTCTCGCCTTTATCATCAACAGGAATTCCCGTTATAGGATGATAATAATCATCTAAAGAAAGAATTGTAATGTCGTCGCCGAAGTGATCTCTAATTCCATTTAGAATTGTAGATTTTCCTGATCCACTCCCTCCAGTTAATGCGACGATTTTCATGTCTTAAATAAAGTTAGGAGAGTAAAATGTCTGCGAAAGATCTATCGTTAGCGAGGCGGGGTGATTTGTGTTGGCCTCCCAACTTGCCTTTAGATTTCATCGCTTTAATAAAACTCCCAGATTTTAAGGGCGTCACCTTTGCAGGTACAAGGACTCCGTCCTTCTGCAAATCGTTGTAGTAAGTGTTGCGGTCGCACAAAGCTTGGTTAAGATCTTTAGCAAATTTTTTGATGTCCTTTGGTTTAGACTCAAACTCTATTAACCACTCGTGATATGGCTTTCCTTTCTTAGGTTTAACTTCAGGAGCGAGATGCATATCAGAAACCACCCCTCCATTGGCTTCCACTGCCTGGGCAAGCGCTGCCTCTACTTCTTCTGCAATCACATGCTCCCCGAAGGCGCTCGTGAAATGCTTAGTCCTCCCAGTAACGATAATTCTATGAGGCTCGAGAGAAACAAACTTAATGGTATCTCCTATATCGTATGAGAATAACCCCGCATTGGTAGTTATGATAACGGCATATTGTACGCCCAATTCAACTTGTTCTATAGTTAATCTAGGACGGGAAGTTTTGTATTTATCCATGGGGATAAACTCAAAGAAAATACCATCAGCGATATTGAGCAACATACCCTCAACATCTGGCTTGTCCTGGAAAGCAATGAACCCCTCCGAAGTAGGGTAAATCTCAACACGAGCGATATCAAAACCGATTAGTTGTCTAAATTTCTCAGCATAAGGAGTGAAAGACACTCCTCCATGTACAAATAGGCTCAAGTTCGGAAATACCTCCTCCACAGTTTTTTTACCGGTGAACTTGAGGAGTTTTTCGAAATACATCTGAACCCAAGTAGGAATACCGCTAACTAAGCGCAAGTCTTGATCTGCCGTTTCCTTAACGATTGCATCCAGCTTTTCTTCCCAATCCTCAATGCAGTTAGTTTCCATAGATGGAAGACGGTTGCGAAGTAAATATTTAGGTACGTGATGTGCGACTATTCCAGAAAGGCGACCTAAATCAGATCCGCCTTCAGTTTTATCTAGCACTGGACTACCCTGAATGAAAATCATTTTACCACTCACAAAACTCGCATCTCCAGAACCTACAATCCTAGCAAGAAGTGCATTCCTAGCGGCATTAATGTGGTTCGCAAGGCTAGCCTCAGTAATGGGTATATACTTCGTTCCTGAGGTGGTTCCGCTTGTTTTACAAAAGTACAGAGGCAATCCAGGCCAAACAACATTTTTCTCCCCCGCAACGGCTCTCTCTAGATACGATTTTATTCCTTCGTAGTCATTAACAGGCACTGCTCTTTGGTATGCCTCAACAGACATCCCATCCCTCAATCCATGATCTTTTCCAAACGATGTTCTCTCTGCCGTCTTAACAATTTCATTCAATTGTTTTAACTGCGCATTAGCTGGTTGAGCCGACTTAGTTCGTAACTCTACCATAGCCGCTCGAGCGAACGGTTTACTTAATGAAGCTTTCAATCCCATAATGCGAAAGTACTGAAGAATAAAACAACTCGTAAAAAAGAAGAGGCAACCTATATAGGAAGCCTCTTCAAGTAGTGTATTTACTAAGCTTTACGCTTATTCCCTGCTTAGCGTATAACCATCTTTTTAGTGATAGAAACACCGTCTGCAATGAGTGTGTATGTGTATAATCCGCTAGAAAGTGCGCTTACATCGTAAGTAACAGAGTGTGCACCTGCTCCTAAAGTACCTTTTTCAAGGCGAGTAATAACACGTCCACTTAGGTCGCGAATCTCAAACTGAACTGTGCGGCTTTGGCTGAGGTCGAAGTTGAAGGTCGTAACGTTAGAAGCTGGGTTGGGAATGTTTTGGTTTAAATTAATTCCATTAAGGTTAGCAATTTCATCCACACCTACTCGCTCACTTAAAATGAGGCGAACTGCAGGAGAATATGTTTGAGATGTAAACCAAACAAAGCTTCCATCACCAGCTTGGTTGTACTCTCCAGTGCTATTATCTGTATCGCTATCAAGTTGAGCGCTGACGGTTAAACCACCGTCACTTTCGTATTCTGCAATTACAGCTGCGAAATAAACCGCATCAGCATCAAGATCGATAGGATCTTCAAATGCAAGATAGTACGGTCCTGCATTAGACCAAGCTGGGTCGTATGTCCAGAAAGCACTCTCGAAAGGACTGTCAGTAATTCCAACTGTATTGTCGTAGAAATATAGACGTGTCTCAAATTCTAACTCTCCTTCATCACCATCTATGTTAAGACCACAGCTCGACCCGAAATCAACTGTGATACCGTAAGCAGTAGATCCACCATTCACCATGTGGTAAAAAGCTCCCTGACCTGAAGGGTCGTAAAGACCTTCAATATCAGACTCCCTTGGGAACATCTCTCCATCTAATACAGCCTCGTCATCATGACCATACTCATCATCTGTGTAAACTATCACCTTAGACATTATGTTATCTTCATAAGTTGCATCTGTACTGCTTCCAGAAATTAAAGTAGAACGAAGGATATAGTTTCCTGTTGCAGAGGGCTCCCATCCAGTAGCAATGTAGATTGTGTCCTGTGAATTTGCAGGGCAGTTAAGACCGTTTGCAAAAGAATATACAGTTGGTATAGTCTCACTAACAGAAGCAAGAACATCCCCCTCTTCAGATAGAACTTCAACAAGAACCTCCACATTCTCTTGGTTTTCAGTTCCGTTATTGCGGTAAAGGACTCCAGCAAGAACTCCACCGTCTCCAGCGGCAATCTTCTGCTCCATTGGTGTCACTCTGTATTCCCAAACATTCCAGATATCTCCGTTTGTAAGTTGAACCATTGCAAGGTCATCAGCGATTTCGTTTGAACTTACAACTACGTCATCAATACCCCAGTAGTAGTGGCTGTATGCGGTTCCTACTTCAGGAGCCTGCATATATGAGAAGCGAAATTGAACAGAATCACTGTAAGCAGCGACACAGCTAATATCAAGTGTCGTGGGAAGTGGATTCGCTGAAGCAGTATTTGCAGCTTCAATAAATGATCCGTGACCATCAAATGTAGTCCAAGTCATTCCACCGTTATTTGTTACATCTACGTAGATAGGGGCGTATGGGTAGCAGCAGTAGCGGAAGTATTGGTCCCAGCTTAAGATAACTGAACCGTCATTTGAAAAGTCTATCATAGGGCTCGTTAAAGACCCGTCTGTATCTTGATATCCCTCTGAAATAGGAGTGTTATAGTAATCACAGTCAAAAACCACCCAACCGTTATCTGGAGTACC
>DQKQ01000286.1 GCA_015660615.1 Flavobacteriales bacterium | reverse complement strand
TGGCAATATAGTTATGAATATAGCAGCTGTTATGAGGACGATCTTTGCAATTTTCATCCTAATATCTCCCCTAATAGATACTTCCTCACTGCAAGTCCATTGCTCATCTGTTCAAAGTATCGGGCCCGAGGGTCTGAATCAAACCAGTCTCCTAACTCTTCATTGCGTGGTAATGGGTGCATCACTATACATTTATTGTCCAATTTCATGGCATCTTCTCTTGTAAATGCATAATTTCCTACTGCACCCCTCTCTTTTTGTACTCTGGTAATATATAATACGTCTATGGACATTGCAATATTTTCTGTGAGCATAGTGCTTTCTATATATTCTTTCTTATAGTATTGTAATGGAAGTTTCAGCTCATGTGGTCCTATCAGATGAATATGTACATCGAACAAGTCTAGTACCTGTATAAGAGAATGAATGGTTCTTCCATACTTCAAATCTCCCATCAACGCTACTGTGAGTCGGTCTAATCTCTTGAATTCCTTGTATATCGTATACAAATCCAGTAGGGTTTGTGTGGGATGTTCTCCTATTCCATCACCCGCATTGATGATTGGTACATCGCTTACTTGAACAGCAGAATATGCTGCACCCTCTTCTGAATGTCTAAGGATGATGCAATGCACATATGAAGCAAGGGTTCTTATTGTATCTTCAAGGCTTTCACCTTTCGCAACACTACTATACTGGACATTATTGATGCTCAATATCTCATGACCAAGATATGTTGCGGCTGCATAGAAGGATGAGCTGGTTCTGGTGCTGGGTTCATAGAATAGGTTGGCAATCAGTTTCTTCTTGTTATTGGGAATGAATCGTTTCAGATTCTGATCATCATAGCTTGATATCCCCTGCATGACGCTAAGAATATCATCCCTGTCATAGTCCTTGAGAGATATAAAGTTATTTCCCTTGACTAATCTCATCATATATTTCCTTAATATGCCAGGGCTTAGTGATATATACGGTGGATATAGAGAAGTCTGACGCACCAGCATTTCGGTAATCAATTACATCCTGCGCTTCATATATACCCCCGCCCGCGATAAGTCTTCCTGTGAATCTCTTCGCAAATCTCTCTATATTATGTAGATTGATCTCTTTGAGCTGCCTACCTGATATACCCCCCTTGGGAGTTGATATGGTATTGCTCATATGAATACATTCCACTCCCTCATCTATCAATCTATTCAACAGATATTCGTTATATGATGGCTTCACTTTTACCTGTAGCGAAGGGTATTTGGATACGAATTGTGCGAGAATATCCGGTGGTATGGGTGAGAATGATACGTTGGGACAGGATAGGTTGAGTTCAAGAGATACATACGCGGGAATGCATTCTAGCAACGAATCCCACTCGGCGACACTTTCCATTGCGCTGATAGAGTATACTGCTCGCACATCAAAGTTTACAGAACGTATTCCTGCGTTACGAAATCCTATTTGATTGCGCCAGCCCCCTCTTACGGGTCTTAGCGACCGTGCTGTATGCCATATCAATCCTTTCCTACGGTGATATGTGAATGTCCCTCTTATGGGCATTGCATTCTTGTATATGAAATAGTTGCCGAATGGTGGTGATATGTATATCATAATATTGAAAAACCCATTATCTTCATCCATATTGCCCATGTTATAAACATCAATGTGACACCAGCAATGACCCATATATACCACGGATTATTCATACCTTCCAACCTTCTCCAAAATCTGTCTGGTCAAACGTGGGAGTATCAAATTCATCTACTTCCTCTGTCTGATTAGAGTCTGCAAGGCCATTCTGCTGACCAGCTTCTACATCAAATAGGCGCATCTTTGCACGATCTATCCCGATCACAAATCGCTTGTTTATGGTTGGGTCGTTGTATCTGTTTTTGAGCTGCTTGACTGCGATTTGGTTGAGGGCGTCAAGCTCTTCATTACTAATGAGCGCGAACATAAAATCAGCCGTTGCTGGAAGTCCGAAACTTTCACTAGTATCTTCAAGCCCCACATCGGAATTGGAGAAGCCTGAGCGAGTAGTCTGTGTAGCCGACATGATTGGGACGTTTGTTTCAACTGCGAGGCCTCTAAGCTCCTCAGCAATCGATTTGATATACATGTATGAATTGACATTAGATGCTCCTTTGAATCGTGATGATGCACAGATATTCAGATAGTCAATGAAGATGATATCTGGTCTGAATGTTCTCTTGATAGCGAGTTCCTTGATCAGTCCGCGAAAGTGTGCAGAATGTGCGGATGCGGTAGGATATTCCTTGATAACCAACTGCCCATTTGTCTCTTTGATAATATTATTTATCTTGGAGTCGTACATTGTCTTGGGTAGGTCATGCAAATCTTCCATTGATACATTCATCAGGTTTGCATCTATCCGCTCAGCAATACGTTCTTCCGCCATCTCCAGTGTGATATACAGGACATTCTTACCTTGGTTCATACAATTGGCGGCAACATGACACATGAACAGTGACTTGCCAACACCAGTACCCGCAAGAGCGATATTCAGTGTCTTAGGTGGCAATCCACCCTTGGTTATTCGATTAAAGAATTCCAGATCAAATGGAATCTTCTGCTCTACCGTATGGTAGTAGTCAAATCGTTTGTCTGCATCCAACAAATAATCGTGACCCACAGAATTATCAAAACCAACAGCCAGGGCGTCTGTGAGAATAGATGGAATTGCATCTGGACCCCGCTCTTTATCCTTTCCATCAATAATCTGAATTCCTTCAACAATTGCATTGTATACCGCCTTATCCTTACAAAATTTTTCTGTGGTTTCTACTAACCACTCGTAGTTAACATCTTTGTCGTTTTCTAGTTCCTTAACCACATCCAGCACACGCCGAAT
Organism: Flavobacteriales bacterium; assembly: GCA_015660615.1. Classification (GTDB taxonomy): domain Bacteria; phylum Bacteroidota; class Bacteroidia; order Flavobacteriales_D; family Sanyastnellaceae; genus UBA974. Next base: position 4,406 of record DQKQ01000286.1, on the reverse strand, counting down.
GTCATCCTCGTTCAGATCGCGGCGTGAGTCAATCTCTATCTCTAGAGTTGACTTGGTGGGCAGAGCATTGTATCGTTCTACGAACTTCTGTATCTCTTCAAATACGATACGCTCAGTACGGTCACTAAAATACTCCCCTCGTATAAAGGGAAGCACCTTACGCGCATACTGCTCGTTACCTACCAGCTCGGACAGTGTTGTTCGTTCAATTGTTTGCATTCATATACCTCTATGCGGGATTTAAAAGAAACAAATGTTCTTTCAATGGTTCTTTATGTACAATTTTATACTTTGAATTTGACACAGCATTTGTTTGTGCATTTTCTTTATATCCAAAAGATATGTGATTGTTAATTCTTTTATCAAAAATTTCAAATAATTTGTCAATTGTAACTTTTGATCTATTATTATAAGAAATAAGAATGTAACTATCTTTAAATTGATCAATCATTTTTATAAATGAATTTTCAACATATTTTAAATCTAAATCTTCAAATTCAGATATGGAGCTTTTAATTGTATCACTTGAAGCATCATATCTTCTGTTAGCGACACCAACAGTATTGGGTTTATCATTTAAACAAATCGTAGTCCAGATATGATAATAAGATTGATATCTAACTCTAGAAGTTGGTGTTTTTTTATTAGATGTTCCATACGGCGGATCAACATACACTAAATCATATTTGTCTTTAATATCAAAAATTGTTTTCTGATAAACCTTGTGATTTAGATTGTCAATTTTAAAATTAGGAACTTCAAGTATAATGTCATTAGCTGATTTTTTTGTCCATGTTTTTAAATAGGATACCTGATGACCCATATCATTTGAAACTTTATCCACAGCTAAAATCAATGAAGTAATCAATACAGACTTTTCAATACAATCATCAGGATAAAAAGAATCTATTTTTTCTCTAATAGCGTCAATTCTTTTTGTATTATGTATTTGAAACGGTCTTTTTTTATTATCTTCTTGAACAGAAGAACCATTCATATCATAACCACCATAATGCTCTGTAAACCAACCATCAATACCAGTTAAAGAATTTAGTTCTTCAATAAGTGGAGCAAAAAAACTTTGTGGTGTTCTATTTAAAAGAAAACACTCTCCAAAAACTTTTGAATATACAGCTATGTAATTAGAACCGACAACATACCCGTCGTTTTTTAATGCTTGTGAAACAGCTGTTGAGCCAGAAAAACCGTCTAAAACTTTATCAACATTTAATTCAGATATAAACGATAAAATCTTTGGGACTATCTTTCTTTTATTACCAGCGTATCTTATTAAATTGTAATCTCTTCGCAATTTTCTCTAACCCACTTCTTAGATATATTAACTGTATGTTCCCTATTTTTTCCATTCATGCCACGTCTTGTTACATTTTCATCAACAAATTTCTCTAAATCTTTAGGACACCCAACCCATAATTCAATGCACTCCAACATACCTTCCTTGAAGATTCCATAATAAATCTTATCATTTCTTCTAATTCTTTCTAAAGAACCTTCTTTGTCTTCAACAGGAGAAGAAAATACACCATCTATAGCAAAAGCTCTGTTAAGTTTATTCCCTTCTTTATTTACACCATCTTCCATACACGTTAAATATTCCTGCTCTTTGCCATCTTCGTCATAAGCATCACAAAGATGTTTTGTTAATGCAACTTTATGTCCTAAAAGATTTGCCAAAAATACTTCTTTAAGAAAGCCAGGGGCCATAGGATTACAAGTTGGCAGGGCTTCCGTCAGCATAGAAAAACCTTCCTGTATCTTTTTTATAGCAGTCATTTCGTTATTCATAGTCATTTCGTTATTCATAGTCATTTCGTTATTTCTCATTATATACATAGTATATCATCCAGTATAGGCTTTGTCAACCCCCAAATTCAATTATCTGCAAACTGATTTACTCCTATTTTACATTTTTTGAGGAAATCTAATCCCTCAGTATTCCTATACGGGTGCGTGTAATACACCCCTATTATACCTGATGAGTATAACAGTTTTGCACAGGAAAGGCAAGGTGCATGTGTAATAAATGCTGTCGCACCCTCACCTGACTCAGTACTCCTTGCGAGCTTGGTGATTGCGTTCTCTTCTGCATGTAGAACTTCTGGTTTGGTCACTAGAATGGCCTGAGGTAATTGCTTACCATTCAACCACATTGTATTCTCTTCACACTCGTTAGACCACCCGGCGGGCATACCATTGTATCCGATAGAGATGATGCGGCCATCTTTGACCAGAACACAACCCACCTTGAGTTTTTCAGCAGTGCTGCACTCTGCATAGTTAAATGCAGATTTCATATGTGCAGCGATATGTTTTTCCTTCATGACGGGGTAATTCCTAATATAGCTTCCTCAGTCAATTTTCGGGTGCCTTCTTTATTATCTGCATTTTCCCACGGCCTCTCATAACTTGTATTGATGTTTGGGTTAGTCTTGCCATAGATAGTTGGTAGCGTTTCCCAGAAGATTGCTCCAATGGATACGCGATTGCCCTCATATGGTTGTACTGCATGAGTCACGTCCATAGGGAATGATATGAGGCGATTGGTCACTGGTGCAATTGAATCTGTCTCATGGTCTGCCCATGAAAAGAATTGTTCCTTACCAATTTTAACGTCTGTAATCGGTGGTTTGGTATAGATGTTGAGCCTGCCGCCCTTGTCAGGCGTTCTCAGGTAGTATATGAACGTATTTTTAGGCGGATTCTTTGGTGTATAATCCACACCGCCCGCTGTGCAATAGGACACTATATCACTGTGAGGTTTGGGGTTGATTGGACGTATATTCCACCAAGCAGTAGCACCACTGATAGAAGAAGAGTCATCTGGAAAGGCAGTGTGAAAAATCTTATGTATAAAGCTGTGAAATGCATTTTCTGGTTTAGCATTTCTACCAACCCACTGCACCTCAGAAAATGTCATGGAAGTATTTCCCAGTTCATTATAATCTTCATCATCTAAAAAATTATCAAATATTCGTATCATTCTCCACACTCACTAATTCTCTATTCTTCAAATGTTCTTCCTCAATGGCATCTTTGGACTGACCAAAATATGCGACAGCATTATGCGTATCTATGAGCAATTGATTTAATGTTGTATCATTCACAATAAACTCACCAAGAATACGGCCATACTTACCTACGCCATCTTTATGTGTCCGTAGAACCTGTGTTGATCCAAGTGGTAAATGATCCTGCACAAATTTCTTTGCCATCATCCCATAGACCTTCTCTTCTTTATCTCTTGTCCTCGACTCAGGTGTATCCACGCCATAGAAACGAATCCTCTGTTTCTTCATCCACACACCAAATCCTAAATCGATATCCACATCAGCCGTGTCGCCATCTATTACCTTTACAATTTTGCATTGATACTCAAACATTGAAGCTCTCCCCACATCCACAACTGCTAGTCGCAGTAGGATTGATGATTTTAAGAAAACTACCACCAAGTTCTGTCACATAATCTATCGTTGATCCTATCACATACAGTTCAGCCAATGGGTCAACCACCAGAACTTCATCAATGGGGTCTGACCATTTTACCTCTGGCCAGTTGTTTGAGAAGTCCCAAATGTATTGGAATCCAGAACATCCCCCGCCCTTTACGCCGAGGGATACATAGTCACCATTACTGACTGACTTGAGATAGTCTCTCGCTGAATCGGTGAGTGTAATCATATATGTATTTAGTTAAGTCGGTTCGCTTGCCTCAACAGATATGCGATAACCGTGTCCCAATAGGTCTTACCCCAACATGAACCGACATTCCTTCTTGCCGTCATAGCATTTTCAATGCGTCTTTCTATTGCTATGACAATTTCATCAGTCACCGTACAACTTCTCCATCTAGGGTTTCCCACCCATCATTTTTACATACATACTTATCTTTACCAATCAGCACCATATCACCAACGCTGGTGCTCCGGCACGTCTTTTCGGGAGCAATATACTCCACACCTTCATTGCGCCACCATGCTTCGGTAATCGTGTTGGTCTTGACAAATGCAATCTCCAACTTCTTCCGTAAGGGTAGGGCCTTCTCAACTTCAACAAATGCGACGGTAGTAGAGTTGGTCGTGACGGCCCCGCCGGCCGATGGGGCGTTGCCGGACATAGCGTGTATCACAGCAACCTTTTCAGTCTCCTTACCATATAACGTCTTCGTTAGTGCATCAATTTTACTCATCATACTCCTTCACTTCCTCAATTGAGGTATGGAAACTTTCAATTTTCCATACTTCCTTTTCAGCTATTTTTGCGTCTTCTAGATTTTCCCAAACCTTAGCGTTAGGATTATTCCATCCCTTAACAACTTCAACCTTGCCAGGCGGGTAACAACGGGCATATGTCGGATCAATCTCCGATACAAATTCATTTGTTCCACC
>DQKQ01000145.1 GCA_015660615.1 Flavobacteriales bacterium | reverse complement strand
GCAAAATCCTACTTGGAATTTTTCTATTATCTCATCCCGAAATCCTCTTTTTTTGAAATAACTAAGCCCAACAGCCTTTCCCACATCTGTATTATGGAGATTATTAGTGAGCCATTTCTGAGCCCAAACAGTTATTGCACCTAAGCTTTCCCTTTCTGTTGTTGCGGCTATTTCCTCAGGAGTTTGTTCTCTCTCCTCTATCTCAATATTGTAACGACGTGCAAGAATTCTAAGCGCTTCGGGATAGCTGACTTTTTCCTGCTCCATCAAGAAAGTTGCTAAAGAACCTCCTTTACCAGAACTAAAGCATTTGAAAATACTTTTACCAGGAACAACATAGAACGAAGGAGTTTTTTCGTTTGTAAAAGGGCTTAGACCTCTATAGCTACTACCCTGCTTTTTCAGTTCTACATAATCTCCTATGACGTCTTCGATGACGGCAGTTTGATGGATTAATTCGACTGTCTCTTTAGGTATCACAAAAGCGAAGGTAAGAAGGTGTGTTTGTTAATCCTTTTTAAAATTCGCTCTAGTTTTTAGAAACTATGCTTTAACTGTGAGTTCGTATGTAATTTGCATCAAATGGGAGGTATGAAAATATCATGGTTAGTTGGCATTATAGCTTTGGCTGTCATAGGTGTCAGCTTTTTGCAGGTAAGATGGCTCAGCAATGCCCTTGATTTGAGGCAGCAGGTTTTTGACCAAACCGTAGAGCAATCCCTCAACACTATTTCGCATTGGATTTTAGTTGAGGCCGAGGAAGAAACTTTACAGCTAGATTCTACATCTATTAATCAAGGTCAAATCCTAATTGCAGACGGAATGCAGCGCAAATCACGGAGTGTTCTTCTTCGAATGGAATCACTACCTATGGATTCGTTAGTAATTCTTGCTCTTGAGGAATATGGAATCACAGCCGATGCCGTTTACGGTGCATTCGATAGATATGGACAACCGGCATACCTTGAGGGGGATAGTGAAATTTACAGAGAAGAGTTAATTGGAGAAGGTTACGGAGTTGCTCTAGGGCCACTTCAATTTAGAGTCTATTTCCCGAACTTAAAGAAGCACTTACTTAAGTCTCAATTAGGTGCTTTCGTTTTATCTGGCTTTATGCTTCTCGTAATTACAATAGGATTCATCTATGTAATGAGGTCTGTTCTGAAATCGAAAGAATTAGTGCGAATCCGTCGAGACCTAATGAATAATCTTACTCATGAGCTTAAAACTCCAATTTCTACAATTGGATTAGCTAGTGAGGCATTGGGGGATCCCGATTTGGTCTTAGATGAGGAACAGCAAACCTATTACATTGGAATGATTCGAGGAGAAAACAAGAGGCTAGGAGTTCTAGTTGAGAAGGTTCTTCAAGCTAGTCTTACCGATTCTAAGTCCATGAAACTGTATATGCAACAAGTAAACGTTCACGATATAATAAAAGAGGTTGTTAAAAACGTTACTATGCAAGTAAGGCGAAGAGGAGGCAAAATTGATCTAAACATAAAGGCTTCAAATCCAGTCATTCAAGCCGACAACATACATTTAACTAACGTGATTTTCAATCTAATTGACAACGCAATTAAATACTCCCCTGAAGGAGCTCAAATAGAGATCTCTAGTTTTCAAACAGATGATGGTATCGAATTGAGAATTAGTGACAATGGCCTTGGAATACCTAAGGAATTTCTTGGCAAGGTATTTGAAAGATTATTTAGAGTTCCAACGGGAAACGTTCACGATGTAAAGGGGTTTGGCTTAGGTTTGAGCTATGTTAAAAACGTAGTTGAACGACATAACGGAACCATTTATGTAGAAAGTGAGCCAAACTCTGGAAGCACGTTTATTATGAAATTGAAATTCAACCCTAACCTAGCATGAACACAGCACCCATTCGAGTTCTCCTTTGTGAGGACGACCCTAATCTGGGGAAACTACTATCCGACTATCTAAATGTAAAGGGCTTTACTACTTCGTGGGCTCAAGATGGAGCAGAAGGGATAAAACTATATCATCGACAGACCTTTGATTTCATCATTCTAGATGTAATGATGCCTAGGAAAGACGGATTTGAAGTCGCAACTGAAATCCGTAAAGAAAGTAAGCAGATTCCTATTCTTTTTCTATCCGCTAGAGGCATGAAAGAGGATACTCTAGAGGGATTCAAAGTCGGCGCCGATGACTATATGACAAAACCATTTAGCATGGAAGAACTCTTAGTTCGCATCAAGGCAATTCTAAGACGTACAATCTCTCTTCCTCAAGAAGGAGAAGAAGTAACTAAATTCAATATCGGTAAATTCGAGTTTGATTATAATATTCAACAGCTTAGTCTGAATGGAGATGAAAATAGACTCACAACAAAAGAGAACGAATTACTCTTTTTACTCATCAGACATAAGAACGGGTTATTAGAGAGAAACCACGCGTTATCAGCTATTTGGGGGGATGCAAATTACTTCAATGGGCGTAGTATGGATGTCTATATAGCAAAGCTTAGAAAGCACCTAAAAGAAGATGAAAGGTTAGAAATCCTCAATGTTCATGGTAAAGGCTTCAAACTCATAGCTCCAGAAGCTTAAAAGGAGCTCGTTTTTCCGTATCTTCGCGCCCTCTAAACAGGTTGCTCGTGTCTGAAATGATAAAAATTC
>DQKQ01000014.1 GCA_015660615.1 Flavobacteriales bacterium | reverse complement strand
ATTAATTCTGAGTTATCGATAGATTCATCTCCAATTAATCCATCTTCGTTCATTGCTGTTTCTAAATCGACGATTAACTTTTTTGACAGAGGTTCGTATGGGAAAGCTCTATCGGTATTCTGAAGTACTTGATCGTTAAATTGCTCCACAGTGTAATTTAGAAAGCTCTCCCACTGGCTGTCGTTTATTTCAAACGAATCTATATCAATAGAGTCATCAATATCTCCAGAAGTATTTACTACGAAATCAAAGAATACTCCACTGTTAACGAGTCCTTCGATAACATAGTCTTGAGTTTGTGGTTTTAATTCTATGTCTGGAATAACTCCACGGCCTTCAATAACTGGTCGGCCATTTTTTGTGTAATAGGTTATAAGAGTTGAATCGGCACTAATTCTAGCATCACCGCTATCATCTCGGTCATCGTAATGCAGTCGCTGAACACATCTGCCACTAGCGGTATAATATTTAGCTACTGTGATTTTTATCCTTGATCCGTAGGCTAATTTCTTCGTTTGCTGAACAAGCCCCTTGCCGAAACTCTCTTGCCCTATAATTACAGCTCTATCGATATCTTGAAGAGTTCCAGCTACAATTTCAGAAGCTGAAGCGCTACGCTCGTCTAATAGGATAACAAGAGGAATGTTAGGTAGTAAAGCTTTTTGTGAAGTGCTGTAGCTTTTGTTCCATTCGGGTGTTTTACCGCGCATGGAAACGACTTCTTGCCCTTTAGGGACAAAAAGGTTTACAATATTCACAGCTTCTCTCAAAAGGCCGCCTCCATTACCTCTGAGGTCGAAAACAATTTGCTTTGCCCCCATAGAGTCTGTCAATTGTATAAGAGCTTTCCTAACCTCAATGGTTGCCGTGCGCGTGAATTTACTCAGAATTAAATATCCTGTAGAATCACTAATCATCCCAAAATATGGAACATCAGGTTGTTTAATTTTCTCTCTAGTTAGTGTAATATTTACGAGCTTCTTTTGTGAAGGTTTTTGTATGCCTAGAGTAATGTCTGTGCCAGCAGTTCCTTTGATGAGCTCACCTATCTTAGACATGTCTAGGTGTGAAATGTTTGAGCCCGCTATTTGGATTAAATTATCTCCGAGTTTAATACCACTCTGCTCTGCGGGTGCATTCTCTTTTAGATCTACCACGTAAAAAGTTCCATCCCATCTCTCGTTAAGTGATAACCCTACGCCCCCATACTCGCCAGTGGACATAAACCTAACGTCCTCCATTTTTGATTCAGGGTAATATCTTGTGTATGGATCAAGAGATTTAAGCATAGCAGCGATCCCCGTCTCCATTAACTCTCCAGGGGATAACGGATCAACATAGAAAATATTTAACTCTCGAAAAGCAGAGTTCATTATTTCTAATTGCTTAGACATCTCAAAAAAGCCCTCTTTAATAGGGAGTCTAAGGGAAATAAGGGCCGCGCTGACTAATGCTAACCCTATAAGAAATAATTTACGTGTGTTTTTCATGTTGTAGCAGGCATTTCTATGGGGTTGTCGATTAATACGTCAACAATCTTACAAATGTTGTTCTTGCACTGATCGAATGTTGGAATTTCTTTTCCGATATAAACAAAGACTATTGCATGTTGGGCGCCACCTTTCCCCCAATTTGCAAGAAGTCGGGGTTTTTCAAGCCTCCAAGCCTCACGCATTAATCTTTTTATCCGATTTCTGTCTACAGCTCTTTTAAATCTGCGTTTTGAAACAGTAATCGCTATCTGGTATGGGAAATCCGCTTCGAATGTTGTGTGTGTATAGCGTACTAAGAAAGGAAATTTTACAACTTTAGAGCCTTCAGAAAAGGCTCTATTTATTGCGATTACGCTTTTAAGGCGTTCGCCTTTTTTAAATGTGTACCTAGTTTGCACCATTGAAGGCACAAGATAATGTGTAGTCGCTCTACTACTTACCTTTTATGTACTGTTCAATTGCCATCGTCATAGATGGAGCTTTTGCCGTTGGTGCATTGATATCAATTCTTAACCCAGCAGCCTCAGCCGCTTTTGAGGTTGTAGGGCCAAAGACTGCAATTTTAGTATCCCCCTGTACAAAATCAGGAAAGTTTTGGAAGAGTGATTCTATCCCACTTGGGCTGAAAAATACAAGAACATCATACTTTACATCGGTAAGATCACTTAAGTCAGAACATACAGTACTGTACATACATGCCCTTGAGTAATCTACTCCAAGCTCGTCTAGAGCTGCTGGAATAGAGGCCTTTAAAAGGTTAGAACTAGGTAAAAGGAACTTTTCTTTCTTATGCTTCTTAATAATAGTTATAAGTTCTGGCAAGCGCACCTGTCCGTGAAAAATTTTCCTCTTGCGATAAACCACATATTTCTGTAAGTAATAAGCTGTGCTCTCACTAATACAAAAATATTTCATTGAAGTAGGCACTTCAAATCGTGTTTCATCAGCCATTCTGAAATAGTGATCGACAGCCATTCTAGATGTTAAGATAACGGCAGTATGTTCAGAAATATCTACTTTTTGCGTGCGAAACTCTTTTACACTGATAGGCTCAACGTGAATAAAGGGCCTGAAATCAATAATCAACTTCATGTCCTTTGCTAAATCAAAATACGGGCTTTTTTCCGTAGAAGGCTTAGGCTGTGAAATGAGAATAGTCTTGATCTTCTTTTTCATCCGGCGTTAGTTGTTCAGATTCTCCTGAGATGGCTATCAAAACGAGTTTATTACAAGCAGTATGATAAACACAGTTGGGAGAATTTCAAGGCCGCAAAGATACACGAATGCAAATGAATATCTACTCAAACGCTTAATTGAAGTCTGAAAGACACGCCATAGTCGGAAGCAGCTCCAAAATATCCAAGTCGACAATAGAAGATTACATCCCACATCAGAGTGCCATTGTGAGCGTAACGATAGAAAAATTGCAATCACGGAGACAGAAGCAGCCATCCATGTTCTTAGATGTCTATCGATATCTGTAGATTCTTTGATTAAGAGTTCGAGTTTTTTAAATCTACTGAGCACTTGAACTGTGAATAATCTAACGAAGACTATAATAGCGCCTAAAGCAAATCCCTGTAATACGTTATTTAGACATGCATATGATATGGTCGCAAGAGCAATTACACCCTGGATGTGAGCTATTATAACCCCTCCAGTTCTAGGAGCTTCATCAGCACTTCTTTGCCAAATTCGTCTAACATTTAGCAAAGCCCAACCAGCTAATCTCCATTCGCGAGGAAATCCGTGCTTAAGCCATACAATGAGCCCTAAGTTCACAATTGCAAGAGCAAACATTGTGCTAATAGGAGCATCGAGATGTAAGATTTCTATGTCTTCAAACATAGGCTGCAATTTCAACAAATTTTAGTAATATCCCACTTGAATTAATCCACGATTAATTAATTTTTTTGACAGATGTTCTATTTGCAGCACAACTAAATATGTTCCAGGAGAAACGGGCAGCCCGGTTTCGCTATAGCCTTCCCATCCCCATGTACCTCGTTTGTGGACTAATTCCCTCTCAGCAAGTTTCACAATCTCTTCTCCGTTGAAGTTATAAATGGAAACAGAGGTAATAAAATCTAGTTCCTCAATGTTGTTTATTAATTCGAAAGAGATTTGTACCCAATTGTTGTCAGAGTTAGGATTTAGGTTGATCGTCTTGGGGAAAACATCAAGCTCCCCAAGCCTAATATTGACGTTTTCAGCATTTAATTGAGTAGAGTAATTTTTAACCCCCGGAGAACTACCTCCTTGTGAATATGGTGACTTTACCCAAACAGCACCTAAATCATCAACCCTTTCTTGTGAAATATCTTCCGGAAGTTCTTGAATCTCTACTCTTTCAGTCTCTGTAATTATGTCCTCAACTTTTGCAAGAATGAGTTCTCTTCCATTCTGAAGAGAAGGTGTCTGAAGCTCAAGAATGACGGATTCGGGCTTACGATTAATGACCCAAGAGGGGCATTCAGAAAAGGCGAGTATTCCAGATTCAGGAAACATCCAATCAATTTCCGATATCCTTATGAAATCATTAGGATTAGGGCTTTCAGCACTCGAGATTACAAGATTATGCGTAGAGGTTTTAGCTGAGTATAACCCCTCCGATTCAAGGGGATTTCTCGTTGCAAGCTCAATAAATTCCCCACCTCTTATTTTGGGGTTTGATAAAAGTTCATTTAAATAAACAACACTTTCAGAGTCGTAATTTAATGGTATAGACCAAAATTTTTCTTCGATTATAGCACTCCTTTCAGCCTTTAACCAACCATTACACTGTAGAGAAACAGATGCGGAATCTTCATATGAGATTAACGGATTAATTGCTATTGCGCAGTTTTGCCCAGAGCCATAAAACTCCCAATCTATTGGAGGCGACCAGTTTTCACTAAGAAGCACAGTTGAGTCCATAGAATAAGGTGTGTGCCAAGCGAGTCTACCATCAAGAAATCCGAATAATATTGTATTATGAGTAATTGGTTCAGAGTCTTCCATTAAATATTCAACGTTTATTTCTGTCGTCCAATTTTCACCACAGTTTGAAGTTTCAAAATTGCTAATCCTTTTAAGCGGATAGCCCCCTTCTGCTTTTTCTTTATCTAAATGCCAACACCAGCTATATTCAACAAGATCTAAAACAATTTCGTCAAGTTTAATTTCGATCACCCCACTTTTCTCAGCTAATGAACTCCATTGTACTGTATTTAATGAGCTAATTTTAAAGGATTGGTTAGGTGTTAGAGTGGGTGCATTTATTAGATGATTAGAATTTATCTGAAGTTTATATAAATCTATTGAGTGCGGACTTGTGTTTAGGACGTTCACCCATTCTTTTAATCCTGAAGTTGTAGAGGGATTGGTTAGAAAACCAGTAATCTTTAAATCCCCCCACTGGGGAGATGCCACAGGAGTCCAGTCGTAAAGTGTGAATGAAAAGGTTGTATCGCAGGAGCATAACCTTGCGCCATCGAATTGAATATCTATTGATTCATTTAGCGCTAAAGGAGAGCTTAGGTTTACAATCCAGGAGGAGTTTTCCCAAAGTAAATAAGTGTTAAAGTTATTGCTGCTTACAGTTATTTCACAAAGAGGATCTAAATCATGGGAAAAGGAAAACTCGATAATGTCTGTTGTTAAAAGGTGAGCGTTGACATTAAAAGTTTCAATTAAACCGTTGGATTCAGAAGTCTCATTCTCTCCTGCTAACCATGGGTTTGCGCCGGTAATACTAAAAGACGGAGCCCAATTAGAAGACAATCCGCAGCCTCCGGTATAAATTTTACTTGTGGAACGCGCTGGGATTGAATAAGGCTGCCACCAAGTTCTGTCGTAGGTTATTTGGTCAATCAATGTGCCATCAGGACGAAGAAGAGTTAGGGTCATGCCGTTATCATTAAGGCTTGAGATTCCGGGTAGCTCAGCTTGTAATTTAGGGTAAGGTTCGAACTCGCAAGAATCAAACGCCAATGTGGATATTAAAAAGCGTTCGTTAGGTGCTAAAATCCCATTCCAACCATTGCCTGGAATTATGTCAGTAGGTTCAGCAAAAGAGGAGGTGCTATTAGCGATCACACTCCACCTATTAATGTCAACATATTTATCAGATCGATTTAAAATCTCGAACCACTCTACTTCTGGAAATCCTATGGAGGGCGTAGCGTCTATAAATAATTCAGTGATTACAAGGTCTCTAAATTTAGCAGAATTGAGCTGTGTATAGATGACTTGTATAACTGTGTCAACCTCTGAAGTCTTAAGTTTAATGTCTTTGAAAACCTCATCTGATAGGGGAGAAGATAACGTGAGATAACTTATGTGTGGGGAAATGTTAGACGTTGTCAGAGCTGTATTTTGGGATGATAAGGGCCTAGACCAAACAAGCTCAACAACAGTACTGTCAATAGCTCTATGTGATAATAGTCGTGGCTCGGGGATTGCAACTTCTGTTGTAGTTATGCTATGTAATCCCCAAGAAAAAGCATCAGTATTGGAAGAAGTACATCGGACTTCAAACCCAAAACACCGAGGTTGCCAATTGTCATCAATACTATCAGAAGCAATATTTAATTGTGAAATTACGGGTATTTTCCAACCCTCATTATACTGTCCTGCGCGCAGTGCAATTATATAATCTTGAGTAGACATATTAATAGACAAATCCAAATCAAAGGGTTCAGCAAAATCAAAAAAACCAGAAGTGATTTCTGTATATAAATCCGAGAATGTGCTCGACACCGTGATAGGATCACTGCTTCCATTTTCTCCTATTGAAAAAAGAAGAGCGTTGTTAGGAAGTATGCCCATCGTGTCAGATAGCTCGGACTCGGAGATAAAAAAGAGAGAGTTGTTGTTGTTTGATCCAAACAAATCCTGTCTCCACCTCATATCTAAGGTGAGTTCTTCAAAGGGTTCGAGAGCGCAACCATAAACTCTATAAATTCCTGCTGAGGGTGCGTCGAGTGTCCAAGATTCAAAACTCTCTTGCTCCCAACCGGACGAGACCTGCCAAGTAATAGAGTCTAAAGGTGTTGGGAGTGATAAAAATGAAATAATGGATAGTAAACACATGTTGAGCAGATATTTATGCAAAGTTCTTCCGGTTAATAAGATTTACAAAACCACATATAAAACCGTTGTAAACGCACACAAAGTTTTTAGCTTTGTTTTATGAAATCACTACGCATAGCAATTGTGGGGGCGACGGGTTTAGTAGGAACAACTGTGTTGAAGATTCTAGAAGAAAGAAACTTCCCAATTGCGACATTGCTTCCTGTAGCTTCTGAGAAATCTATAGGAAAATTTATAAAATATGGTGGAGCAAAGGTTGGGATTATAAGCCTT
>DQKQ01000206.1 GCA_015660615.1 Flavobacteriales bacterium | reverse complement strand
TGACATAAACATTGCATCTATGTAATCCCAGGTAGGGTCTCCGGTGTAGGGGGCGACTACTGTTATTCCTGTGGTCGCTACAACAAATGTAGCTTGCATCCTTCCATGTTGCTAGGTCTTCTAGTGCCTTTGTAATTGTCTTCTTGTTTATTTTTTTCTGTACAGTAAAGCTCAATATGGAATTTTTAGCCTTACGCCATTTTCCACTTAAAAAAGAGAATAGCCCCGTATTTTCCATAATACCGGCGTACTCTTGAATTTCTTTCACATCTGGCAATCTATCCAGCTTAAAAATACTTGATAATGCATGCCTATCAGAAAGCAATTTATCTTGCTCTTTCTTAAACTCGGTAAATATTACAGGTAAAGATTCTTCATGAAATATATCGTCACGATCACTCAGTAGTTCCGGCGGCAGGTTCATGGCATGTTCAATAAAGCATGCTAATTCCCTTAATCCGCTTTGACTCAAGGAAAACTGACCCTCAAGGCGTGCTTTGTAATCCATGGGGAAATGAGGAAGTAATTCTCCACGCTTATGTTCAATAGACTGCACCAATTTAATAGAACTCTCTATACGTGCAACTGATCTGGCTAAATCATCAAACTGCACATTTTCCTCCACCCCCCAACGGTTAAAGTTAGAAATAGAATCTTTAATAGACTGCAGCTGGGTTAAGTCTGACAATAAGCTCTGGTTAAATACACTACCCAGCTCTTTCAACCCTTTAGAAACATCCTTGACCAATTTTATATGGTTTTCTATATGCTCTATTTGCTTAGGCTCTATACATTTAAAAGCAGGTAGATATTCATCCCCATTAAGAGGGGCTATTAAGTTTAACTGTGCCACCCACTTTTCCAGATGTGGTAAGCCTAAACCTACGTTGTGGGGAATCAAATGTTTATCAAACAGAGAAAACAAGTGCACTGTGAGACTGTTAAGGTGTTCAGTCCATTTTTGCAGTTGTGAGAGCAACAGGCGCTCATCGGCTCCAGATATTTGTTTATTATTAACTCCATACCAAGCGTGGCTTTTCCAGATTCCTGGTTCTGGTAATTGCTGACCAACTATCTCTAGGTATTTAAAAAATAGATCTAACTGTTCTAATTGATCATCTAGACTGATCCGGGTAAAAATATCAACAGAAATTCCCTCTGGTGCAATGATATGATATTCAAGCGGAGCTACCTCTTTAGCGTAACGTGTGGCAGCACATAATATTTCATGAATGGTAAAACCTGTCTCTTTCCAAGGTTGATTCACCATTAAACAATAGCTTTGAAGTTGTTCACGGCTTCTCTCAAATCGCTGCACTTGTACTTCGTAATCCCTATCAGAGTAACCATGCTTACTTTCAAGCTGTATGCGCTCGTTAAAACTGTCCAGTACCATCCGCTTTTGCGCTTTGTCGCTGTGCAGGTCTAGGCAAAACTCCCCTAGCCCTGCTATATCCATTTTATTTTTTACCACATCCAATGCAGCTTGTTTTTCGGCTACGAATAATACGGACTTGCCTTGGGAGATAGCTGCTGAAATAAGATTGGTAATGGTCTGAGACTTACCTGTCCCTGGTGGACCCTCAATCACCATGCTCTGGCCTTTTAAAATGTCAATTATCGCTGACATCTGCGACGAATCGGCATCTTCTATCATAGGAAACTTTTCATGGAGTGCCGGCACCTCATCCAATACGTAGTCTTCTCTGCTAACACTTGAGCTAGAAGAGGCAGTCGTTTCCACATCACTAAAGAATTTTCGGATAAATTCATGATTCACCAGGTTGGCTTCTCCTTCTGGCCACCCTACAGGATCAAGATCACGATACATTAACAACCGCCCTAAATTAAGTGTAGCCAGAGTGCCAAAGCGGCGTACCTTCCAGCCTGCCATACTGGCATCACCAGTTTTTAGCGCTAACAGCGCTTCTACTTCATTAAAGTACTCTTCAGGGGTGTAAAGTTTATCTTCATCACTACTATCGGTTATGCTCGGCAACTCTACTTCAAAATTATGGCTGAGCTTTTCACGAAGGGTAAGGTTCGGAATAATGTCTTCGCCCGTAAACTTAATTTGGTAGCGTATTATCCCTCCTGTTGCTTTGAATCTATCTATAAAGACAGGGATCATATACAGAGGTGCTAAGCGGGTTCCCCCCCCTATTTTATCGGTCCACTCTAAAAAACCTAATGACAAAAACAGAATGTTATTACCAGTTTCCTCAATTGAGCTTTTGGCTTCTTTAGTAAGTTTTTTAAGATTAGTGGTGAGTGCTGATTCAAAAAGCACGGTTTGCACATCATTATCTTGGTGACGATCATCATCGGCATGACCTGAATCTAATGGCAGTTCATAATCTATTTTAATGCCTTTAATCTTGGCCCACTCCTTGGCAGTAGGCATGCTCTTAGCTGCTACCCAGCTTTCATTCTTTTCGTCTCGCTTAAGATAGCCACGTTCTATGAGTTCCTGTTGCTTAGGGTCATCAACTGCATCCATGGTAAACGAATCACCCGACAATA
>DQKQ01000116.1 GCA_015660615.1 Flavobacteriales bacterium | reverse complement strand
GCTGATGTCTTGCTCGTCGATAAACCAATGTATAAAAGGGAAATTAAGGATTGGCAAGAAAAACCCCAGAATGGCTTGCAAGATAATCCAGTCGTGCACTATAGCATAGCTGTACCAATTAGCCCAAAAATCGATAACCACGCCGCTCCAAAAAATAGTAAACATTTTATGCTTATTCATCCAAAACCAGGGTTTTTCTATCATCCAGGTTCGGATTTTAGCAATAAAACCAGAAGACTTTGGAGCCGGCTCGCTGATTACTTCTAAATTACAGAGCGAATCTTTTTTAAAAGGTACTTCTTTTCCTTCAGCAGTCTCTAAAACATGAAATCCACGTTCTTCTCTTAAGATTTTCCCAGTCCAAGGGTCGTCATCTCTATGCCATTTAATTGACACCCACTTTCCTACTAATTCGCTAACTGTCATTGTAACAGCGTAAGCAAATGTTCAGAAATTATCTCTTCTTTTTCTTTACGACTTAATCTTTTAAAATAAGACTCAGATTTTTGTGCTGTAGATCTATCTACGCATTCTAAAAAATAGACCAGCTTCACTGGTCGACGAGACCTCGTGTATTTAGCAGCCCTTTTAGTCTTATTGTGTTCGTGTACGCGGCGGCGCAAATTAGTCGTCACTCCAGCGTAATAAGAGCCATCGTTACACTGAACTACATATTGAAACCACTCATTCATCTTCTACTACTTCGAATCTTGGAGGAGCGTCTTTAACTGTTGTTCCATCGACATAAGCAATTTCAATCCATTCTATATAAGTAACGGCGCAGCCTGCCACACCTCGCTCTTTAATTCGGGTTACTTTTCCTACGCGGGGATCTTGTTTATGGCGAACTCTATCTCCGCGCTTGAACTTTTTCATTACTTAGGAATACTAACTGACATGTCATTTTCAACAAACCAATTTTTAGCGTATTCTTCTCCAGCTAGACGATAAACACTTCTTGCTCGATATGTCACTTCACTTGATCGATAAATAGGAATAATTTCCTCTCGACTTTCAATGATAAGCTTTTGTTCTCCTGTGGTGTTCACCTTTACAATGTCGCCTAATTTGAACATAAAACTCATGTTACCTCCCGTGTCTATTGGCTAACTTAAGATCAGATCGCCAGCTTTAGTTTCTACAGTAACTTTCCAGTTGGGAAAATCTCCGTCAGCTTGTAGAATATCCCCGGCAGTAGTATAAAATTCTGCACTCAAAGTACAAAATCCGCGCTTGTGATCATATTTTTCAATAGAATATTCAATAAATTCAGTATCATAGAAATTATCTGTGATAGTTTGAACTAAGTAATCATTAAACCAACCGGATCGATCATAATCTTCTAGTAGATTGCTTTCTCGCAAGCAGCTGATTGGGTCATCTCCCCAAGTAGTTTCTACGCTCAGGCCTGGATAGAGAATCATCTCCACCAATTCTGCAATTACGTCAGTATTTTCTAGAGCAGTCTCTATTTCTGTTTCATTATGAACGAAGACGTCAGTTCCTGCGCTATACACCAAATTAACTTTAGTGTCAGGCGGGAGGTTGAGGCTTCGAATTTTTTCTGTTGTTGTCATCATTACTCCTTATTAACCAGTTACTATAATCATATCTTGAATCTACGATATGTTCAACTATTTCTCATCTGGTGGGCTCTTTTTTAAAATAGGTTTTCCACACCTGGGACAATTTCTGAATTTCTTTAATATCACTCGTGAACACCACGCACATGTATGGACATACTTAGAGTTAGTCCAGCTAAACCAGCCGCTCATTCCCTTGATGGACGCAACTTTCATTTACCACTCAATTGGATCGTTAACGGTATTCGCCTCGTCTTTACCAGTTGGAGTATCGAAAGGGTCAATGATCCCCGAACTGCCCGTTGGCTTACGCTCTAACCTTCGCCGTTGATTGGTGATCTTGTCCATGAGTGAATATATGTCGGCTACCTTTCCGGCCATTTCGAGGGTAACTGCGGACGGATATTCTCCAGAATGTGCAGTCTTATTTGCATCATGGGCGCTCATTTGTAGAGCGGCCAAAATTTCTTCTAAGTCGTCAAATGTCAAATCAATTCGCATCACCATTCCTTTTCTGAGCGCAGACGCCCTCTTCAATTAATCTTGTGGCTTGTCGTCCAAACCAGCCCTGTAAATTCCAACATACCCCAGTGTCAATGAGGTGCTGCCAAGCTTCCACATATATTCGTTCATCCGCATCGTGAACTCCTTCAGCAATCATCACCGCATCAAATGTATTCATGAAATCACCTGGTGTTCAATCCAACCCAAAATTTGTACTTGATCTGCTCGGTGCATGAGGTCGGTTCGACCGGTGGGAGCCATGTTCTTATACTTGCGGGGCTGGCGATACCACTCACCAGGCGATTCTTCGGCGAATTCTTCAACAACCATATCGTGTACTGCCATGCGTAGCTGTCGCATGGTGTAAGGACAGTGCAGATCTGCAGTTAGCCCACTCAATCGTTTCTCTTCGCTCAGTCCAGCTTTCCACACGCGTCCATCATCACTATATGCATAGTACCAATCATGGCTTTTGAGTCTTTCCATTAGCGTCATCGTTACGCCTCCATTTCTGCAATTACTTTCATGGCTTCTTCTCGGTCTGCAACTGGAATACACATCCCTTTGCCCACCACATAATAACCATCTTTCAAGCGCAATACGCGCAATGGACCGCTTGTATCAATGTTGACACCATCGTTAAATCTTAGCATTTTTCTTTTCCTCTTTGTTTTTTTCTCTACCTGGGCAATCGCCGCTTAATGCTGCAATTGCGATTATGATTCCATTGGTATCCCCAACAGAACGTGAATATTTTAGACGCTTTGCTGCCGCTTCTCTTTCATCGGGAGATGTGGCGTGTCTAATAAAACAGTGACAAGTCACTTCTTCTTCCTTTCTTCGTACGCTTCCTTTGCTTGTCCAGCTAGAGCACCAATGTCCCCCAACGTGTCGAGCAGAGTTCTATCTCCTCGCTTGCTCCCAGTAATTGTACGAGGTCCTACCCTCATCGCGTCTGGAGCGTTTGGCATGTGGCCTGTCTTCATGTTCTTTTGAATTTCTTCGTCAGTATTTCCGTAGGGTGACCACCACCCTCCGCCTGGCTGAAGAATCTTTCCGTCTGGTCCCATAACACTCATTCTAGTTCTCCGTCATAAATTGGGGGGATGATGCCTGTAAAACAAGGGGGTGGTGGCCCGACCTTTGCATGCGCCGGTGGTCGAGTCCCCGGATGTCTATCTTCCCACATCGCCATGGCGCATCGAAAATCATCTGCCCACTGGCCATCGCTAGTTAGTCTCTTTTCGCGGGGCACATCAAGCAAGTGATCAATGTAGTCATTCAATTCTCTATCAGTCATTAATTACCTCAAATGGTTCGTAGTTTAGTCCAAGCCACCAAATCTCGTCGTAGTGAGATATCATTGTTTTCCCGTGAATCGTCCACATTATTCTTACCTCATCTATTGGCTTATGAAATCCAGTGAATCCCGCTTCTACGATGATACCAACCCAGTCCTCAACATACTCATGCCCAGGAGATGTGCGGTGCTCCTTAGAAAACTTCACCATGTCACCGATTTTCATTATGTGCACGAAGCCTTATCGCGCCAGAAGTTAAAAGAATAACGAAGCAGATCTGCGAAATCTCCGTCGTTAAGATTAGTAGCAGTACCTCCGGAGCTACCGAAATGGTTGTGCAACAGTACCATGGGGTGAATTGGGGTATCGCCCGAAGTAATAGATGCGTTGATGGAAATGATCTCCCAGTTCTCATCGTTAGATGGCAAGTCGTTGTCATCATCTTCAGCTAGCACCTTGCTAGAATACAGCACAATATCAACGCTGAGTGCCGGCAGCTTATTTCGGCTTGCGACTCCGAGCGTCTTCCTTGGGGATTCTCCCTTCCGACGAGGAACAAACTCTCCAATAAGCTTATCCCCGTCCTTCAGCTCTACCATTGAAGAGAAAAATCGTTCTGCAGGAACTCGAATCAGGATAACTCCAGATCGATATCCGGGCTTGGCTGTCTCCCAGTAGTCCATCACCAGCTGCTCTAGCTCAGTCCAGGTTCCATCAAAATGCGAAAACCGACTATCAACAGTCTGCCGCTTTGCAAAGTTATTTGTTACAATCATCATTATTTTTCCTCTGTAAGCTGTAAATAAGATTCGTGTTCTCGAGTAATCTTTCCATCGCGCCAATAAATTTCGGCCACTCGACGGTTCTTAATAAGATCGCTACACTTAAGTACAATTCCTGGATTAGCATATCTACTATTTGCGCCGGAGAATACCCAGGCGCTAGTATAAAAATTTACCAAATCACCGACCTTCATGACGCCACCTTCATCAACTGAAAACTGCCGTACGCACCGAGTCGGCCATTGACCAAAACCCAAAAGACTTCAACATCATTGCTAAAAGAACTGCGGCCTTTCAAAGCAGTGATAATTCCAGTACCGATCTCTCCACGGGTGCGATGGCTTCGCTTGACTCTTACCATGTCACCGACTTTCATTGATGACCTCGATGTCTAGCGGGCATTCCCAGCGTATTTTCATATTGGCCCACATGACTTGAATTGTTGCCTGATCTTCTAGTCCACCGACCCGCAGTCGCTGTCCGCTGCGCTCATCATCGAAACCGATTATAACGCCACGCCGTGGAGGAATCTCGTTCAGAGTCCACTGTACCAAATCACCGACTTTCATTCTCCATCCACCTATGCCTAATCAATTGATTGCCAGTAAAGCATTGATTTCCTGTGTCTAGCAAGACCCAGTATAACCGAAGCGCTGGATCAGCCATAGCTACGTTACTCGGCCGAGACGCCATTGTAATTATCCCAATTTTTCCTGCTTGCTGACATAGCCTAAGCGCTACCAAATCACCAGCTTTCACTGATTACCTCCAGTGCAGTGGACTCCTCATAGGAATATCCTGCATCGGGCCAGAGCACTAGCACTCGGTCTCGGATCCCATCAGCCGTGACGCCAATAAAGTCCACCATGTTCGACCGAATACACTTTCCACGCTCAACGCGCGAAATCTTATAAGCGGTGTTCGCACCGTAAAATTGCTTATCAACTCTGAGGACAAATCCGGGTTCAGAATAACCCACTCTCATTTTCACCAAGTCGCCGATATTCATCTTATCTCCACAGCGTCACAAGTGTACCAAACTCTTTGTCAAATGCCTGAAGCAGGCATTCGTAATCGACCATAGTCATGTGCATTTGAATTCTTTCTCTTCGTTCAGCATCATATCCCAGCTGCTTTCCAAGATTTTCCGCCAAGCTCAAGAGATAATGTGCATTCCCCTTGGGACCAGTCAAATCGATCTCAATAGGTGTTGGTCCGCGTGGGCGGGTCTTAATAGATTTAATCATTTTATCCGCGCCTTTTTCCAATCTGGCCTTGGTCAGCCGTGACCACTGCGCCCGTGGGCAGCAGCCAGTCGTTTACGATTGTTCCTTGCTCGCTGATGTAGGCATCGGTGATCGCCGTGCAAATGTTGCGAGTCTTCTCAGCCTTATAAACGCCTCTCATCTGACCGTCGTACAGGGTAACCCAACCGATGGCGCCGCAGGAAAACCGTGGAGCCCGGAAGCTGCGCAGCCGGGATCCCATAGCCTTGTAAAGCTTGTTATAGTGGTACTCTTCGATAGTTCCCTCTCCCTCGAGGTATTCGCTAACGCGCCTGAAGGCTTTTGCTACGGCCGGCCGCTGGCTCTGCCACATTGTGTTGTAGCCCTTGTAAAGCTTCACCAGAACTTCCAGGTCTGAAAGTTGGTCCGGTGTGGGAGTGAAGAGATTGAGCCCGGCAGCATCATCTGCACCGCGCTTCAACAGCTTCTCCAAGAGAGCATCTTGCTTCTCAGAGAGATTCCATCCCATCACGAACTTATGTCGAAAATCTGAGAGTACTCCCGATTCCCATTCACGATTCGCGTCGCCCTGCCAGATTTCAACAGCTGCGTCGATCTTAGCAAGCATTACAGGGTCGCCCTTCGGGGTGGGGACTCCTTCATCAATGAGACTGTCGAGCCACTTACGCATTCCCTGCGAGAGACCCTTGCCTCGCTGGAGACGAGAAATCATGTCCCGAATGAAAAGACCGCCGCGAGTCTCGTGAAAACCGGCGGTCGTATAACCAACCAAGAGTTCTTGAGATTGCGAAAGGCGAAGAGCAGCAGATTTACGGGCCATGGTGGGCTCCTGGGGTGAAGGTTGATCCTTTATCCTATAGTACTATTATACCATACTGAGAGCAGTTTTTCACAAAAACGCTCATTTTTTTTGCTCAAGTAAGATTTTTTTCAATCTTCTTTAGAAATGTTGAACCTGTAAGAGTGACATCACCATCGTCATACAATACGACTAGTCTTTGTTCTGCCACAACCCCATCATCACCGGTGATAGGTTCGAGCTCTTCAATGATCATCCCATACTTGTTGTAGGGAACATTGTGCACTAAGTCACCGACTTTCATGGTTGTCCTTTATTACTTGCAAATCATTCGTGTCCGCACCCATCAGCTCACCGTCTTCGTAGAGTACGAGCCATTCCCAATCAAGGGCCCGGGTGTTGTGTTGGCCAGGTGTTTCTTCGGTAAAGGCACCATCAACAACGATGCCGCTTCTTCCCAGCGCGTAATCATGCACCAGGAATCCGATATCGCAGCCGCCAACTTTGGGTGAGATGTGTGTCGTCATGCTACCAACTCCATACCCGGTACGTCTTCCCTGATTTCGACAAGGCTGCCATCTGTCAAAAGAACGTTAAAAAGAATAACCTTTTCGCGGTCAGTCTTCACAAGCCTTGAATCCACGATGAGCCCTTGCATTTGCGTGGTCTCCCAGCCTGTGCTAAGATTCCATGGCCACGTTACAACGTTACCGATGTTCATGACACCACCTCGCATGAAGACATTCTCCATTGTCCCGGCCCAGCGTGAGTGATGACTGTCATCATTCCTGCGTCCGAAGTAGAGCGCGGTAGCTTGAGTATTACTGCAGTCCAACCAGTAGTCTTGTGTCTGATCAAATCACCGACTTTCATGCTACCGCCTGATGCTGTGTGCTGTTAACTTTACGTCCCATCCCTTCCATGTTGAGCTCGGGTTGGATGAGTTGGAGGAGCTCCCTCTCTCGATTGTGAGCGTTCTGCTTTCCGCGGACGATTTCCAGAACTTCGCGGGTGAAGTTCTCAGCACCGTTGTCGCGGATGGCGATGCTCAGGAGATTCTGGCGATCGTAATCGAGGGCATTCCGTACGTGGGCTTCCCATCGAATCTTGGCTGACCGCTTCCAGGCTCGTCCTCGGGCAAACGTAACTCCTACGTACCGCTGGCCATTCGGGCCGGTCAATTGGTAGATGACGTGGTTTCGGTCGTTGCGTCGTTTGCGGGCCATGGGGGTGATGCCTTCCTTATCCTTATAGTACTATTATACCACACTGAGGGCACTATTTCACAGAAACCCCGCTATTTGCAAACTTCTTTCACACTTACATGACGCTACCAGTGGTGGGGAGGATTGGGAGAGCTAATCTCGAGATAGAATCGAGAGACTCAAGGATACAGATCTTTCCAGGGTTTCGCTGCATGATATCTCTCATCTTCCATCTTGCTGGAATAGTCCAGTACCCTTTGACTTCTAAATAGATGTCAATCTCGGGAAGATAAAAATCTGGGATATAGTTCCTGGGACGAAACTTCTTGTCTCTGTATTGTAGCTTAATGCTGGGGTCTCTCTCCCACTTAACATCAAGGGCGTCTAGACGCTCAGCACACGCGACTTCCCACGTACTGTCCATTGAAACTGTGGAGCCGTCGAGACATGTATAGTCTGATTTCTTGCCCCATGACTTATTCTTTCTTCTACGTCTGTACCGCTTGCGTGCCATGTATTAAATAGGCTGGCAAATACTTTCACACCGCCGCTAAAATAAACTACGTTTTTCGTCTCAGCGAGAAGGCTAGGCTCGAGTATTAAACGTAGTTTATTCGTCGCACTCGTCTTCTTCGTCTTCGTCTAAGATTTCTTCATCAGCGCTAGACTCATCTGCTGATGTGAATAGACCCACATATCCTGACCAAGCTCTAGACACCAAGCTCTTTTTCTTTGGAGGTTTATTTACGGTAACTGAGCCGTAGTCTTCTTTAAGAATTTCTCTAATTAGAGCTTGCAGAATCTTGTGATTCATCTTCTTCTCCGGCTTCTGGAAGATCATCCCACATATCTTCGTCTTCTTCAAATAATTCTTCGAGCTGTTTTTCTCTTTCGATCTCGTCTAGTGTTTTCATATCTTTTTTGGGACACCCAAGTAATAATAACAATGGCGCGCATAAAAGTAATCTCATTTTCTTGGTCTCCTCAAACCATAAGTATCCCATCCACCGAATGGATGTACCGCATTCATCATATGATATTTTCTATTAAAATGCTGCCATCCCAGAGCATGCCCAAATTCGTGTTCCATAGTTCTTTCTTTTTCTGATGCAAAATTCTGAATCTGTATCACAGCCCCAACTATAGTGTCATCCTCAACTCTCCGATATGCTCGAGTTACTGCGAGTTTATCTTCAGGAAAATCTTGTCCTCGTAGCTCAATAACTATATTCCCCCAACTAAATTCTGATTCTCCTGTACACGCTGGAATCTCACTGTTCATGAATGGTCCTTCCAATTCATATCCGAGCCTCTGCCACATTCGCATTGCTTGATACACTCTCCCGCGAGTGATTGGAGTCCTGCGACACACAAACACAGTCGGAGTAATTTCCCACGATCCTTTTCGGATGGGTTCTCTAAGAAGAGAAATAACTTCTACATATGGTAGTTCTTCAAATTCTACAACATTAGTTTCATAATAAACATCAGTATAAACTGGTTGAACACACGCTAATAAGACACAAATAGTCCAAAACATTACACGGCACCTCTGCCATATAACTATTTTGGTTAGATCGTTTTATTTCAAAGAGAGCTAAGAGTGTTCGAGTAGAGATTCGTGTATCAATTTCTGCAAATCGTTTTTAGAAATTCTAACCACTCCAGCCGCTAACTTGGCTGGTTCGTCGTTGGCGGCAGCGGCTTTATCTCCACCGGCCTTATCACTATCTTTTTCTTTATATTCTCCACTCACTAGTATCTGAAACAACGCTAAAGCTGTAAGAAACACTGGAATGACCACGCTCAATACTTTGTCTAATACGCTCATTAGAGTGGGCAAATATTTTTCAAACATGCTAGCAGCTTTTTCAATTCCCTTGTGTCCAAACTTTTTCCACAGTGGCGCGCCTACTGGACCAAGAATTAATATTGCTTTACCCCAGCTCATGTCCTTGAGCTTTTCTCCAGCTTTTTTCATCAATTCAATAAGTTGCTTAAATATATCTTTGAAAAATGCGACGGCCTTGCTAGGATCTCCAACCCATTCCTTTAAAAAGCCTACTTTGTCTATTGCTTTTTGTGCGAGAGTAAAAGGTCGTTCTGCTAACTCGGTAACAATTTTTGCCAGACCTTCCGCAACGGCAAGTCCAATAGTCGCGTCTGGAATGAGCAGCTTGATTCCTGATTTAATAGCAGAAGTTATTGAAGATAAAACGCTCTCCAATATACCTCGTAGTTTTTTAGCCAAACCATCGACTTTGTCACCAATCTTTTTTCCTAACAGCTTTAACGCTTTTTTAACTATGGTCTTAAGCTTATCGTAAAAACCGCTGAGATTTCCCGACATGTCTGAGAATGTATCATAAGCGCCGCTAAATAATTCTGTAAATTCACCAAACTTTGATCCAAGGCTAGCCACAGCATCTACTGTGCTGGCAACACTCTCAGCTGCAAAAAGAGAATCTACAGCAGTTTCTGTGGCTGGTCCAACCGCTAGTCCCGCACCATAAGCTGGAAGCGTAACTGCTCCGAGCCCGTATTCTGCGGCAGCACTGGCTAAATACTGCACTACGCTCTTAATGGTTTCCTTATCTATACCTTCGTGCAAGAGTTCTTCATTAAGGCTGCTTCTATGTAGCAACACGCTACGAGGATAGAGGGCTTCTCGAACTAAAAGATGATCTTCAATAAAATTACTCTGTGCTGTTAATAAACTGTTACGCACTGGCATTTTAATCTCCCCAAGGATCTATCAATTCTTTATAAATGGCATCATAACATTCTGATAATTTATCTTCAATGAGATCAGCCTGTCCGTCATCTTCGGGATCGAATTCATCATACCAGCGAG
>DQKQ01000110.1 GCA_015660615.1 Flavobacteriales bacterium | reverse complement strand
CGAAGTTATATGACCCGAATAAACGAGGTAGATACCCAGTTTTCGCAAGGTCTAGATTGATGTTTGCATCCTCGAGGGTGAGGGACGCAGCGCGCATTTCAGGGAATGACCGAAGGGCGTGATTTATAGCTTGAGATGCTGAGGCTGGGAGAGATGAAGACTCCATATCTGAATCAGATGGGATAACTATCTCGAATGTTGATGCATCTTCGTATGAGAGTTGAAGAAGTTGGGTGAGATTGAGTTTTGCGATAGAGCGCGCATTTTCATTTGAAATAAGCGTAGCGTAATCAGCTGCTTGTTGAGCTTGTACGTCTAGTAGGTTAGAGGCGGGTGCAGCTCCAGCATTAACGAGTTTCGTCATTCTATCTACTTGCCTTTTCGTAGCGTCTAGATTAAGAGTAGCGATATTAACGAATTCCTCTTGAAATAGAACATTGAGATAGGCACTTGAAATCAACAGAATAAGATCATTTTGGGTTCGTTCGAGATTAGTTGCTGCAAGTTCTAAACCTATTTCTGCTCTCTTGAGATTTAAATGATTCCTGAATCCGTTATACAGCGTAAGTCCTGAACTTAATCCAAAACTATTAGACTGTATAGCATCCGTAGCGAAGTCATTGGTGAATGGATCAAGAGTCATTCCTATGTTGTATCCATGTGAGCCAGAAGTGTTGATAGAAGGTAGAAATGCACCTTTTGCGCTGAGAAGCCCTATATCTGCCTGGTCATTACCCAAGTCGCTTTGTTTAATCTGAAGATTGTGCTCGAATGCGTGATTAATGCATTTTTGTAGAGACCAAGGGGTTTGGGCAAAAGAGGGGGAGGCGAAAGTAAAACACCCAGTTATTAGTAAAAATGCCGATAAAATACGGTTCATGATGCTTGCAGAAATATTATCTACAAATCTAATCAATCGTGACTTTGCATCAGAGTTGATTATCCCCCCTCTTTGTTAAAATGTTTCCAAAGTAAAATCCCTGCTATTCCAAGCAATATGTACGGCACAGCCATGAGGAAAAAAATTCCTTGATTTAAACCAGATCCTATTCCACCTTGGTTCGCACTTTCTTCTCCGACAGCCTTACACATAACGCATTGCCCCGAAGAAAAATCTGCGATTAATAACGCAAAAAGTACGAATAGTATGAAGTGTCGGAAGG
Organism: Flavobacteriales bacterium; assembly: GCA_015660615.1. GTDB lineage: Bacteria > Bacteroidota > Bacteroidia > Flavobacteriales_D > Sanyastnellaceae > UBA974. The sequence goes on along the minus strand of DQKQ01000110.1, from coordinate 7,925 downwards.
TGTGCATTTATACTGGGTAACAGGGGCTGATCATCAAATATACGATTACTCCAGTAGCAGTAACATACAGCCACAAAGGCCAAGTAATGTGTGCTAGTTTTTTATGTTTGGTTACCTGCATCATATAACCTCTAGCGTAGGTAAACATCACAAGAGGAACAATAAGTGCTGAAAGAATGATATGTGTAATCAGTATAAAAAAGTACAACATTTTCATTTCTTCACTTCCACAATAGTGAGTTGAGGCAACAGTGAAATGAAAGGTAATGTAGCTGAAGAGGAATAGAATGCTTAGCATTACAGCTGTAGAAGTAAGCATCTTATGTAATTGAATTTTACCGGATCTTATCGCTACCCAAGCTCCTAATAAAACGAAGAAAGCTGTCCCATTGATAAAGGCATTAATCTTAGGGAGTATGTAAAATTTATCTACTGTATCAGGTTCTAATTCTAGAGGAGGAAGGTAAGCGAGTAATGTAATAACAGCAGGGATAGTTATGGTTATTACCGCAATAATTATTTTTAATTTAGAGTCTGAAAGATTCATGTAGATTCTTTTTTTTCTAATTAATAAATACCTTCTTCAAAAGACTCCTCAGATAACAACTGTAGTACGTGAGAAATCATCTCATCAACTTCATAGGTTGAAGTTCCATCGTAATACCCCCGTATTCTATCGAGTTTATCTACAAGAACAAAGGTATCAGAATGGAAGAACCCTCCTGCAGCAGTATCGCTTTCCATAGCAGTAAGATAGTATCCGTTTCGGGCTTGGTCGTAGAGATCATCTTTATTCCCAGTCATAAACTTCCATCCCGATGTGTCAGCACCAATGTTTTCAGCATATTCTGAGAGTCTTTCAGGCGTGTCCCGAACAGGGTCAACAGAGTGACTTAGAATCATCACATCCTCATTGCTCACGCTTTTTTTGCGAAGTATTGACTGAGTCCTTGAGAGTTGAGAACTGAGAAGTGGGCAGATTGTAGGGCAATGAGTGAAAAAGTAGTCAACTATTTTAATCTTACCTTCTACATCACGGTGAGAAACCTCGAGACTGTCAATGCTAGTAAACGAAAATGGAGGAATGGTGTGTCCTTCCGGTCCTAAAATCGGTAATGGCGTTGGGGGATTTTTTTTAAATTCCTTATAGCGTTTTTTTGCAGCATGTTCCTTAATGTCCATTTCCTTTCTTAGAAGAGCAATATCCTCTGTTGCATCCCTGAGAGCATCTTCGGATGCGGCATGGTAAACTCCCCTCAGGTATCCCTTTGAATCCACAAGCCACAACGTTGCAATATTTTCAGGATCTTCTGGGTCGCGCTCGATTTTAAATTCATCTCGAATAATCCTATCAATTTCTTCTTTTGCGCCTGTTAAGAATTGCCATTTGCCATCCACTCCGTTATAGCGAGTATTCATGTTTACGTACTCTTCAAGTACTGAAGGTGTGTCGTACTCTGGATTGAGGGTGAAGCAGACGATAGATATACCCTTTTTGTCTCTGTATCTGAAGTTAGGCCAAAGCAATTGTCGAGTCATCACCCCAACATGCTCAGCATCAGTAGCGAAAAAAGCTGCAATCCAGACTGAGCCCTGTAGATCTTGAGATCCAAAAGCTTGGCCTAAATGATTTATAAGCTCAAAATCATCGACCTGAAGAACTCCTGGAACGAGTGTATCTATAGGACCCTCTTCAGTAAAGTAAGGCAGCGTATTAAACCTGTGGTCTCCAAGAATACCAAGAACTACAATTCCGAAAAGAGGTATTCCCACGAGCAGGAATATCAGAATAATTCTCTTAAGCATTGCTTTAATAAACCAGTCTTAGTGTAAGCTATTGTGGTTGAAGAGATGTCCAAACCCTTCAGTAGCTAGAATATAGAACAGGTAGATAATGAACATTACGTAGGGCATTATGATACTCTTTTTCAGGACACTTTTTTCTTCACCTAAGTGCATAAAACTCATCACAATGTATCCTGCTTTAACTAGAGTTAAAGCTACAAAAGTCCACTTAATAGCTTCCCAAGTATATGTTTCACCTCTTTTGAAGATAATACCCATTGCCACCTCTAAAGCTGTGATAGCTGTTAAAAGTACAGTAATATATATGATTTTTTTACGAATCTTAACTCCTGCTTCCTCACTGTGAGTTGCGTTTAAAGAGTAATTATCGTTTACAATTAAATCGTCGCGTTCCATGATTTCAGTGCTATCAGATGAGGTAGAAGAAAGTAAATACGAATACCCATACGAGGTCGATAAAGTGCCAATATAAACCAACTTTCTCTACCATTTCGTAGTGTCCTCGTTTCTCGAAAACTCCTTTTAGAGCCATAAAGAAAATAATAATATTTATTACAACTCCAGAGAATACGTGAAATCCGTGAAATCCTGTAATAAAGAAGAAAAAATTCGCGTAGCTCTGTTGCATCGCGTACTCATTCTCGTGCATGTTAGCTCCAAACTTGAATGATTCAGATCGTGCCTCCCAAAGTCTAGATGCATTATCTCCCCAAACTTCTGTTTCACCAATGATATACTTGTTGATTGTTAGAGAGTGAAGCTCTGCTTCATGCGTGTGCTCTCCAAACTGAACAAGCTTGATGTGGCCGTGGTCGTTTTCAAGTACAACGTTACTGTCACCATTTGAGTATCCCTCAGCTAATTCTCCAAAGTGGTGGTCCATAAAGATCGGTTCTCCTACGGGCAATGTGTAAAGCGCACCGTTTCCTTCATCAATAGTGACTTCTTTAGCGAGAAGGAAAGATCCGCCACCTCCGTGGATAAAGTGAGACCACTCCCAAGCTTGAGAACCCAGGAAGAACATACCGCCAATAATAGTTGCAAGCATCCATCTAACAACACCTCGTTTATCGTTTCTGTGTCCAGCCTCTACAGCAAGAACCATCGTTACAGATGAAACGATAAGGATGAATGTCATAAGTGCCACATAAATAAGTGGGTAGTGACCATCTAATCCTGGGAGAGCACGGAAAACTTGCTCACCGATAGGCCATGGACTCTCACTTGCTGAACGAGAAAACCCGTAAGCTGATAGTAGACCACCAAATGTTAAAGCATCTGATACTAGGAAGAACCACATGTACATCTTCCCGTAGGAAATGCCGTAAGGAGAGCGTCCTCCTCCCCAAAGTTCTTTAGATGAAACGTTATCGTTAGAATGTCCTGACATGCTGCAAATGATTGCGAAATTTGTTGCGCAAATTTAATGAATGAAATCTTAAAGAAAGACCTTGTTTTTAACTAGCAGCATTATGCGGCTTATCAAGAATCATTCTACCTAACTATTTGAATAATATTATCTGGTTTTACAATAAGAAAAGCATGGTGAAAAGCAAGAGCCATAACCCACCTAAGAAATGCCAATAAACTCCTAAAACTCTAAGTCTAATTGTGTCTTCAGGGTTTATCGTGCCGTTAGAAACACGATAAATGTTTACTAATAAATATATCAATCCGAAGGAGAAGTGAATCATGTGAATCATGATGAGAACCCACAGGTAACTTCCACTTGAATTCGTAATGTGAATCACCTTAGAAGTAATAGGTTTCACCATAAGAGGATCGTTAGGAGAGTAAAGTTCCTTCGAATCAGGGTTGTAAAGCAGTGTTAAGCCGTTAATTCGCACGTCGTAATCTTCTCCATATACAGCATCACTTTTTATAAGGTCGTCGATGCGATTCCATGAATACGCTATCAGCCCCTCATCATTGGCTTCAGTCCCCCATCCAGAACCATATTTAGCAAGAGAATTCCAGCCTGTAATTTGTGTAAAAGCAAAGCAGATTCCAAGTGCCAAGGTCAGGAAAAGTGTAGACCTAGATTTTGAAATATTTCCACTTTTAATTGCTTTTATTGAAGCTACAAGAGCGAATGAAGAAGCGATAATTAACAGGTTGCTAATCCAAAGTGTTGCTGGTGGAGTAACATGCACCCAGTACTGACCAGTGCTACTTACGATATATGCACTGATCAAACCTCCGAACAACATTGTTACAGAGAAAAGAATGAAATACATGATCATTAGCTTCGACCTATCTCGGATTATTAGGTCAACTTCTTTTAATGGATCTTTTTCCATGAGGGTATCTTTTTCACGATTATATCGCGGTTTTATCGAGGACGTAAATGATTTGGACTACTGGCAGGTAAAAGAAACTTGCAAACATCAATTTGCGGGCATCTGTTCTTTCAAGGGAAATGGAAAGTTTCCAGGCATACCATGAAAACCCCAATCCAGCTGCGATTGCTACAATTAGTGCAATGTCACCAACCATGGGATGGCCAGTTGGAAGAGCCCAGGGAAGAAGGCTAGCCGGGATGCAGAATAAAGTATACAGTAGTATTGTGGAAGCAGACCTGTTCGATAGGCCAGAGTTAAAGGGCAACATCTTGTAGTTCACCTTTGAGTAATCTTCGTGTGCGAGCCATGCGATTGCCCAAAAGTGTGGGAATTGCCACATGAATTGGACTGCGAATAAAGCGCATGGTTCGATTCCCAGCTCCCCTGTAGCAGCAACATAACCTATCATAGGAGGTAGTGCTCCAGGAATGGCTCCTACAAAAACGCACAGAGTAGAACGAGATTTAAGGGGGGTATAGAAAAATGCGTACAGAATGAGCGCTACAACACCTAAAATTGCAGAAATGTAATTGAGTAAGCCTAAGCAAAATATGCCTACAATCCCTGCTGAAATACTAAGAAAAAGAGCTGTTTTAACGCTCATCCTCCCAGTTGGAAGTGGACGGTTTTTTGTGCGCGACATAATAGCATCAGTATCACGCTCAATGATTTGGTTTAAACCATTAGATGCTCCAGTGAGTAAGTAGCCCCCAATAGCGAGTAGCATCATGGACTTTATATCTATCGTCTCAACGCCCATAAACCAGCCTAAAACGGCTGACAAGACTACAAAAAATCCTAGGCGAACCTTGAATAAGGTTGCTATATCTTTTAGAAAGGAAGGCTTTTTTTCAAGAGTCATTTTACATACTTACTTCGGAGCGCAAAACTACATCAAGAATCACCAGTCGCGGCCTTCTAATACGCGTGAACTTCTTATACCGGCTTGGATTCTAAAAGCACTCCATGCGTCAATTTCAGGAGCTTCTTCACCAACGTCCATAAAATGTGATTCAACCCTCATAGAAGCTCTTGCAAACAGCTCTATTCCAGAGATGTTAAACTTCTTACCTGCAGGTCTAGCAATATCAATGGAAATCCTTTGCATCTCTGACTCAACTCCTTGAAAAAACACATTGTCGAACTCGTTTTCTGTATCCCTTTCTTGGTAACTGCGAAAAACATCAGACCCTGATGAAAATCCATTCTCAGAGTCTAACCCCCTGTAAGCCCGTTCAAAAGAAAGTCTTACTAGATAGTCTTCCATTAACTTCCACCGTACACGGAGTATCAGATCTACAAAATTCGATCCCAGCGGAGGTCCTATGGGTTTGTGTGCATGTGTCCATGTTTGGATTTCGTTACCGTGGGAGTATGTGAATGGTCTCACTGCGGATCCTTCAAACGATACTCTCCATTTGCCACTTCGGGAAGCCAAAGACCCGCCTGAAAGAACGCCCCATTTATTCGCCCACCAACCTCCTTCCATCAGGTTGACGATGTTAAATTCATCGAATAAAAGTTGTGTGTAAAATGTTCTTGTATTCCCAGTTGACCTTCCTTTTCCACGCCAAACTAATTGCGCACCCATAAGCACATTATCTGGTGAACCAAGTGAGAATTCAGTGGGTCTGAATGGGACCAACGGTATTAAATAAGCAGGCTCGATTCTGTGATTTATACCATCCTGTTGATCTCTCCATTTAACACCACCAAAAAGAGATCCAGTAAACCCCGCGCCTAAATTAACATCAACCATATGTGCAGCAATCCATCCGATATCGATAGTGTCGTGTATTTCTCTTGGATGAATAGTCCTAACCAGCAAGTGTGTATAATGAAGTACTCCAACATCGCCATATAATCTAACATAGCTAGCAGGGGCCATTGATCTATCGATGTAAAGCGAGCGTATCCCCGGTCCCCAATGATGCTGCCCATGACCTACAGCAAGCTCAATTGATTCAGAAATTTTAGCGGAGATTCTAAACGTCAGCCTATCTACTTGTAGCGCGCTTGCAAAATTTGAGCCTGGGTTAGCCCCAGTGACTCGTCCAATTCCATCAAAATACCCCCACTTAACTCCTTCATCATATTGGCTTTGGGTAACAGGCAGTTTCCATCTTTCTGCGGAGACCTCATAGTGGAAGCGTTCTCTCAAATCTCCAAACGCTCTCAATCCAATTATTGTAGCACTACCTGGATTGTCACCTTGAATAAGGCGATATTCACCATCGACATTTAATCCGCTAAACAACTCTGAATCCATCCCCATAACTCCATCTTTACCACTCCCGTGCACATAGCCAGCCCAATCGGGCAATGGTTGATTGCTCGGGGTCATAACCCCTAGTGAATCGGCAATTTCTCGAGCCCGAATCGCTTCGTCTTCGAGAGGTGTAAACCAGGTGGGAGATTGAATTGTTTGGGCTGAGAAGAAATGAGTTGACAGCGTGGTTACAACAATCGAGAACAATAAATTTATTTTAGAAATAGTCATGTTTCTCGTTTATGGTATGAGTAACTCATCGAAGCCACGAACAATTCCATGAACGACTCCTATGCCTAACATGGGATCGTGCCCTTTGAATGCTTCAACGGAAAGTGTGAGCCCCATATCCCAATCCTGGGAGAATACGCGTGTGATCGAACCCTTCGTAAATCTGCTAAAATTATCGTTTAAGTTATCGTTTAAGTTATAATGTGCATTTGAAAAAGCCCCCACTTCGCACTTGAAGTACCACTTCGCAGAATCTGAATTCTTAAACGTAAAATATACGGTTGACATTTTAGTGTTATTTCCTGTTATGACTCCTAAAGGTATCCCAGCATTAGACCAAACCATCTCCTCACCATCTCCATAAAGCCCTTCTTTAGTACGGATTAAATTCATTCCAGTTCTGAATTTATCACCATTGTATCCAGCCCCAATTTGATATGAAGGACCAGAAGTTGATGTTGAAGAAGTTGCTGTTTCATAATTAATAAATCCCCCATTTTTAACAAATCGTCCTGCCAATGAAACGATAGATATTGAAGGTTCTAACGTGTGTCCAAAGAGAAGAGCTATTGCAAAATGTTCATTAGAAAAGCCAGCAGAAGATATTATTGCTTTATTTATGTTTCGGATAATGTACTCTGAACCTACAGCGACATCTCTTTTACTACCCACCCATTGACTAATCGAAACATCAGCAAAATAATCAGATTTAAACCATCCAAATTTCACACTGGGATATGGCACGTCTTCATTGCTGAGCATAAGGGGTGATTTATTCCACCCAAATCTTGTTGCCCCAATCTCTATCTTAGTTTTGAGGCTATTTTTAGACCAAGCCAAAAAGCCTATCGCCTTAGCTATATCTATTGTTCTCGGGTTTTCTGCCCATGAGTCTAATCTTTTAAAACGCCCCCAGCCAGGCATACTGGAGGTTTGTAAAGCAAACTCTGAAAGAAAGGGACTTAATGTAGACTGTCTTTCAAATAAGGCACCCCCAGCTGTAAAATTTGAGTCAATTTTTGCCGTGAATGTGGCGCCACGAATATTATCAAACCCAGAGTAGCTATCTGAGCTTAGGTATTTAAATTTAATTGCGGGGTCAACAACAATCTCAGCTCTGTCTGATTTAAATGTGATGGCATGATGACGAAGGGAATACGTGGTTGAGATTTGAGCTTGTAGAGAAACGCAAATAAATAAAATCCCAACCGATAAAAATAATCTAATCATCAGCTTTAGCTTGTGCATACTCTTCATAAACGCTCTTTAACCCATCT
>DQKQ01000154.1 GCA_015660615.1 Flavobacteriales bacterium | reverse complement strand
AAGATAAAACCTGCTATATCAATTGTGTCTAATAGGGAAGAGGCGGTAGATAAGTCTCGTTTTGTAGATGAAGTAGCATTTGAAAATGTACAAATTTCTTTGAATACGATACTAAGTGATAGCCCTATTGTCAATGATCTGGTAAAGAATAATAAGGTTAAATGTGCTAAAGGAATGTATTCAGTCGAAACTGGAGAAGTTGAATTAAACCTCTTGTAACATCTTGTGAAGGATATGTACAGGTAGTCCCATTACAGTATAGAAGGAGCCGTTAATTGAGCTCACCCCTATAAATCCTATTAAGTCCTGAACTCCATAGCTTCCAGCCTTGTCAAACGGCTTGTACGAATCTATATAATGAGATATCATTTCATCTGTCAATTCCTCGAATGTCACTTTGCAGGTGTCCACTTCACATGAGGTCTCGGGCTTCCCTCCTATAAGAGTTGTTACTGCAACTCCTGAGGCAACTACATGAGTTCTTCCGCTCAGCTTTCTTAACATTAATGCCGCCTCTTCAAAATTTGAAGGTTTTTCAAGTATCTCATCGTCCAATAGCACGACGGTATCTCCTGTTATGATGACATCGTTTAATCCTAACATGTCAGTGAAGGCAGCAGCTTTTGCTCGAGTTACGAACTCTGCTACATCAGTACTCATTACATTCAATGGGTAGCTTTCGTCAACATCACGTACTATGACTTCTGGATCGAGTTCTAATCCTCTAACAAGTTCTAAGCGCCTGGGGCTTTTAGAAGCTAAAATGATACGCTTTGAAGTGAGGTTAGGGTATAGCATAGGTAATCAATTTGAATCTAAAGATAGAATCATACTTTTATCACATGTGCATAAGTCTATATTCCGTGTAAAATTAGCGCATAAAGAGTCGTTATCTCGGCAAGTTCAATTACTAACTTCGCTCCGTATTAAATTCTCAAACCACGAGCATGTCTGATATACGCCCTTGTTCTGAAAATATTCTGATTCTCGACTTCGGTTCGCAGTATACTCAGCTTATAGCGAGAAGAGTTCGAGAGATAAATGTGTTTTCTGAAATAATTCCGTGGAATAAATTCGATGGCCTACCTGAAGGTTGTAAAGGTGTTATTCTTTCTGGTTCTCCGTATAGTGTGAGAGAAGAGAATGCTCCAAACCCAGATCTTTCAATGATTGTCGGTAAGGTTCCACTTCTGGGAGTGTGTTATGGTGCCCAATTTCTTGCTTACACAAATGGAGGAGATGTACAGGCAAGCGATACCAGAGAATATGGTCGAGCGAATCTGTGTATGGTAAATACTGAAGATGAACTTTTGAAGAATATGACTTTAGGCTCTCAGGTTTGGATGAGTCATGGTGATACGATACTTGATACAGGATCAGATTTTCAAACAATTTGTAGCACATCTGATGTTGAGTACGCCGGATTTAGGGTGAAGGGAGAGCAGGTTTGGGGTTTACAATTCCACCCTGAAGTATTCCACTCTACAGAAGGTCCGACTTTAATTAGCAATTTCATTAATGGAATCTGTAGATGCGTAGGTGAGTGGACTCCTGATAATTTTGCCGAGTCAACGATTAAGTCATTAAAAGAGGAGATAGGAGAGGATGATAAGGTGATACTCGGCCTTTCTGGCGGAGTAGATTCTACTGTAACTTCAATTCTGCTTCACAAAGCTATCGGTGACAGGCTTCATTGCATTTTCGTGGACAACGGTCTCCTGCGTAAAAACGAATTTGAAGAAGTTCTGAATGGGTACGAGCATATGGGATTAAATGTGAAAGGAGTGAGGGCGGGAGATAAATTCTTAAATGCTCTAGAAAACCTTACAGAACCAGAACAAAAGCGCAAAGCTATAGGTAGAGTTTTTGTTGAGGTATTCGATGAGGCATCAAAAGAAGTGGAGGGAGCAAATTGGCTAGCTCAGGGAACGATATACCCCGATGTGATTGAATCTGTTAGTGCTACGGGAGGGCCTTCAGCCACTATCAAGAGCCATCACAATGTGGGTGGACTACCCGATTATATGACGCTCAAAGTTGTTGAACCACTTCGTTTAATATTTAAAGATGAGGTTAGAAGAGTGGGTAAAGCTTTAGGTATTAAAGCTACTTTGCTTGCTCGCCACCCTTTTCCTGGTCCTGGACTTGGAATTAGGATCATAGGAGATGTTACTGCGGAGAAGGTTCGCGTTCTTCAGGAGGTTGATGCGATATTTATTAACGGTCTGAAGGATGCTGGGTTGTATGATGAGGTTTGGCAAGCAGGAGCTATGCTATTGCCCGTACAATCGGTTGGAGTTATGGGAGATGAGAGGACGTATGAGAACGCGGTAGCTCTGAGAGCTGTTTCTTCTACTGACGGTATGACAGCAGACTGGGTTCACCTCCCTTATGAATTTTTAGCAAAAGTGTCGAACGATATAATCAATAAAGTGCGTGGAGTTAATAGAGTTGTTTACGATATTAGCTCGAAACCACCAGCAACTATAGAATGGGAGTAGTAAGATTTTGTTTAGTGATTATGTTGTGTTTTTTAGCACACAATTCGGTAGTGTCCCAAACACAAATAATTCAAGATTCATCTGAAATTGATTTTGTTGACTTCCGAGCTGTCGCTTTTTTTCCATTTTTCAGTCAATTGGCTGTTGTAACAGGTATGCCGCCACCTAGAAGGGAGATAAGAATGCGTGAAATAGCCGTAGATAATATCAATGGTCTAAGATGGGCATCTGAAAGGTTGAAAAATCAGGGGTATAATATCGAACTGTCATTTTTTGATGAAGTTGTTGATTCTTTAGGTAACCAGTTGTGGCAGAGCGAGGATGTGATAGGGAAAGATGCAGTTTTTGGACCTCTTCAACAGAACCAATTGTCTAGAAGTCTTAGGGTTATAGAACGTACGGGTGCCGATCACGTAATTCTTACTCAGGTGAATGAGGATCTCTTACTTGGTTCTGATGCCATTCGATCTATTATTCCTTCTGAGCCTTATGCAATAGATCTTATTATAGAAGATTTAGTTTCTAAGCACTCTGAGGATAATATTATATTTATTATGGCTGGTGGGACAGATACAAAATTGGAAAGTTATTTCTTATCTACTTTAAAGAATAAGCTAGATACAGTGAAATCAGATATTCCCCATATGACTGTAATTGCTGATACTCTCATGTTCGACACAGTCCATGGGACTCGAAACTCGGTAGGTTCTTTAGCTGAAAAGATAGATTTTTATAAAAGAAATATAGTAGTGTCTGTTGCGGGTCGTTCTGCTCGCTCCATGCTTTCTAACCTTCAGGTGGAAGTCCAAATGAATGATTCCTCTCAAATCTATGTCTACTCTCACTCAGAGATAAGAGATTTGGGATTTATTGACGTTAAATTTTTAGAACGAACTCACCTTACTATTCCTGTTAGTAGTTCTATTGACTGGAGTGATTCAACTACAATAAGTGCCGTTAAACAATTTAGGTTAATGTATAAAACTGATCCCTCTAAGTATGTTTTAAAAGCTCACGATGCGTTTTTAGATGCATTTAAAAGAAAGTTAGAGAGGGAATTAGGAGAAATGGATTATTCTGTTTTGCCTCAGCCCATAGAAACTCATTACGATTGGCAGCAACTTAAGCAGTTTAGTGGTTACGTTAATAAAAGCTGGAGTTTAGAAACCTTTAATGATGGTCATTGGTGTAACACAGACACACTTGAGAGCTTACATGATTTTATCGTGCCTGAAATTGATGAAGATGGGTTTTTTATAGATCCATTAAGACCATTTACTGAGTACAATCCAAGAAACCCACACGCCAGAGATTAAATACGATTGTCGATCATTGTCACTCCTGGGAAATCAGATTCAGTAAAGAAGAAAGTCGAAGCCGGCATATTCACACCGGTTTTAAAGCTATTAATATGGTAGTCTGTATCTACTCCAGATCTCCCCTTAATAACCAATTGCACCACCTCTAAAGCGCTCTCGTCAATAAAGAGTTGTATAGTATGATACGGCTTCTCAGATGCATCTGCCCCAGAAGGGTAGAGGTTAATCTGCACGTATTCTTTTTCATCGATTGTGCTAACTCCCACCCACTCGTTCTTAAAATCGTCCTCCCAGATAGTAAAGATTTTTGAAGGCTCTATTCCTTGTTCAGAGAGCATTTCTGCATCTTCTATGTAGCAGTCATTTGTTTCTTTCTCGTACGTCCAAACGGTGCCTCCGTCAGATATAATCACAAACTCACCCAAATCGAGCTGAAATTTATTGCTGTCGATTTGTATGTGTCCTTTCAACGTCTCTTCGAAATCACTCTTAACATCCACCATTTGGGATGTGTAGGTTGCGTCTATAGAACCAAATGTTGTTGCGTTCTCACTCAGTTTAGACAGTAGAGCGTCCGCATCTTGAGCAGTTCCTGAAATGATGAAACTGAGAGATAGAAATATGCTTGTAAAAAGTCTTTTCATAATAATTTATTCTTGGCCGTCAAACGATCTATGCAATATCTGTTCCAAACTCACTGCGTCCGGCACCAAAACTTTCCTAGCCTTAGATCCTTCAAAAGGTCCAATTATCCCTGCATCTTCTAATTGGTCGACTAATCTTCCGGCTCTGTTGTATCCTAACTTGAGTTTCCTCTGTAGTAAAGAAGTAGATCCTTGTTGGTGCATTACAATGATATGGGCTGCCTCCTTGAAGAGCTTATCTCTCTCCTCGACAGATGTTGCTCCTCGATCTGTTTTTTCGCTAACAAACTCGGGGAGTTCGAAAACTGTTGGGAAACTTCTTTGGCCTCCGATATAATTGCAAATTGATTCCACTTCAGGCGTGTCCACAAACCCACATTGCAAGCGAATAAGCTCATTCCCAGTGCTCATAAGCATGTCCCCACGTCCTATCAGTTGATCCGCACCTCCAGCATCTAGAATGGTTCGCGAGTCGATTTTCGCAGTAACTCGGAAAGCAACCCTAGCGGGGAAGTTCGCCTTGATAGTTCCCGTGATGATATTGACGGACGGACGCTGTGTAGCTATGATTAGATGAATTCCGATGGCTCTAGCAAGTTGGGCTAATCTGGCAATAGGCGTTTCAATCTCTTTTCCAGCTGTCATAATAAGATCCGCAAACTCGTCTATTACGAGTACGATATAAGGTAGGTAGTGATGACCACGTTCAGGATGTAAGTCCTTACAAGAGTCAGGGATAATTTTCCTGGATTTAAATTTTTGATTGTATTCCTTCAGATTCCTACAATGTGCATCTTTAAGTAGGTCATATCGTTGATCCATTTCCTTACAAAGGGAGTTTAAAGTCGCTACGACTTTATCAGTGTCTGTGATGATTGCTTCTTCAGCTCCAGGAAGTTGGGCTAAGTAATGTCTGGAAATTTTGTTGTAAACAGAAAGTTCCACTTTCTTAGGATCTACAAGTACAAATTTTAGTGCACTTGGGTGTTTGCGGTAAAGTAGACTGACAAGCATAGCGTTAAGTCCCACGGATTTACCCTGCCCCGTAGCTCCGGCCATTAGCAGGTGAGGCATCTGAGTTAAATCGAAAACGTATGTCTCGTTAGAGATGGTTTTACCGAGAGCTATTGGGAGTTCGTAGTTGGAGTTTTGAAATTTCTGAGACTTAATAAGAGTGAGCATACTCACAACATCAGGCTTAGAATTAGGTACCTCAATACCGATAGTTCCGCGACCTGGAATTGGAGCAATAATCCTAATCCCTAACGCAGCTAAACTCAATGCTATGTCGTCTTCTAAGTTCTTAATCTTAGAAATTCTAATTCCAGGAGCTGGGACGATTTCATATAACGTAACCGTAGGCCCTACCTCTGCACCAATTTTGTCAACCTTTATACTGAAATTACGTAATGTTTTAAGAATCTTTTTCTTATTCACTTCGAGCTCCTCATCACTCACCATATGCTTACCATCTCCATGGTCTGCTAAGTGTTCGAGGTTAGGAAACTTAAACGAACTAAGGTCTAAAGTAGGGTCATACTCCCCGAATTCCTGAGTCAGTTTATTTACCTCCTTATTTCCAAGTGATGCTTCCTCCTTTTTTTCTTTAACCTCTAAGTCTAACCCCTCATCCTCACCGCTTGTTTCCTCACTCTCCTTCTTAGCTACTGGTGGTGAATCCTCTTTTTCAGTTGGTTCAGTAAACGTGTTTACGACAGGTGTTTCTTCTGACGTATCCTCCATTAACTCCTCTCGGTTATCTGAGAAAAATTTTGCAACACGTTTCATCATGCCTAAGTTCTTCAAATTAATTTTCTTATGCCAACCTGGATAAAATTGATAAAGAGTGAATAAAGCAAGTACAATAATTGCACAAAAAGTTGGTGCTGGACCTAAAACCCTAATAGTTGTTTGAAGCAAAAATCTCGAACCGGCTCCGATGATATGATCACTGATAAGCAGAGTAATCTCGACAGATCCCGGTATTTGTTCGTAAAAGAAAAAACCCAAAGCCCATGGTAAAGTTACCATAGCGGCAAGCATCCAGATGGTAGTTTTCCAAAATGGAAGCAGCATTTTTCCCGTCAGCGCATTAAATCCTATAAGCGCCAAAATAATAGGTATAGCAAGGAACCCAAAGCCAAATGTGTTTCTCACTAAATAATGTCCTACAAGTGCGCCGAGTTTACCTCCAAGATTGTGCGCCGGAATTGTTGTGCTATCAGAACTAATGAGTAGCATATCTGATGTCCCAGAAAAAATCGATGAAATTGTGCTGAGCACTAAAAATGCAGACAGACTTAAAAGGAATAGTCCAGTAGCCGATCTCACCCTTTCGTCATCCCATGCGTTTCTAAGGAATGGCGGTAAAGCTCTAAACCATATGCTATTGCTTGTGCTTCTTGCCGTTCGTCTACTCTTTTTTATTGGGTTTTTATCATTTTCGTTTGATCCCACAGATTTGCGAACGTTGCGAGCTGGTTTGTCATTTGGACTTGAGGAGGAGTGGTGTAAGGTTCGCATGGTGCTAATTTGTAAAAATAAACGGTACGGGAAGCTCATATAGTACTTTTTTGAGTGCTTGTCCACTTGAAAGTGTTCAAATCTGATGAATGAAAGTTTAGTGTTTGAATCATTGGTGATTCAAGTTAAGTTTGACTATCTTTGCCCTCCAATTATTGAAGCTATGGCCAAGAAAGGCAACCGTGTACAAGTAATCCTAGAATGTACTGAGCATAAAGACTCAGGCAAGCCTGGTACGTCTCGTTATGTGACAACTAAGAACAGGAAGAACACACCTGATCGTTTGGAACTTAAGAAGTTCAATCCTGTGTTACGTAAGAACACATTGCATAAAGAAATTAAATAACCCTGAAACTGTAATACTATGGCTAAGAAAGTAGTAGCGTCGCTCCAGACTGGTGGAGGAAAGCAACACACGAAAGTGATTAAAATGGTGCGCAGTGAGAAATCAGGTGCATACTCATTCGTAGAGCAAATAGTTCATAACGATAAAATAAAGGACTTCTTCGCGAAGTAATTTATTAATGAATGGCAACTGCCATGCTTTACTGACTTTGGCTGGCTCTTATTTGAGTCAGCCTTTTTTTTTGAAAAAGGACTATCATGAGTTTTTTTAAACGAATATTCGGAAAAAATAAAAAGCAATCTGAAGAACAGGTTGAGAAAAAGGCATCTTTAGATGCTGGGCTCGAAAAGTCTAAAAAAAGTGTGATAAGTAGGATTGCTAAGGTATTTAGTGGCCGTCGTAAAATTGATGAGGGATTATTAGATGATCTAGAGGAAGCTCTAATGATGTCAGATGTTGGAGTGGATACAACTGAGCGTATAATTGAGAGATTAAGGAAGAGAGCAGTTTGGGAGGCATACCTTGATCAGTCAGAGCTGATAAATATGCTCAGAGAAGAAATTGCACATCTGTTGGTTGGAGACGATATAGGGCAGGCATTAACAAATCATTCAGTGTTCTCTGTAGACGAACTAGATTCCGGAGATGGTCCAGCAGTGATTTTAGTAGTCGGTGTAAATGGTGTAGGTAAGACGACCAGTATTGGGAAGCTTGCTCACCGGTATAAAAGTGAAGGTAAAAAAGTGATGTTGGGGGCGGCAGACACTTTTAGAGCTGCAGCCGTAGATCAATTAAAAATTTGGGGTGATCGAGTTGGGGTGCCAGTT
>DQKQ01000219.1 GCA_015660615.1 Flavobacteriales bacterium | reverse complement strand
GTTTTCGTTTTCTGTCTTTTGAAGGTTCCTCAGATGTTCTGCCGACAGCCATCATAGCCATAGGTATTACAGTATTTGGAAGCCTTAAAAACTTAGCCAACTCTTTGCTGTCAAAACCTCCTATTTGGTGTGAGTGTAGTCCTAGCGCAGAGATTTCTACGAGCATTTGTCCTACAGCGAGGCCACAGCAGTACTGGGCAGAGGTGTCTAACTGGCCATTGTAATCACTTTGTGTTTTAGCTAGAATAACTACGATTCCGCCGCAGTCCTTCATCCACTTTCTATTCGCATCAACGGGGAAAGAAAGCATTTTTTCAAAATTCTTGTGGTCGCGCGATGTGTACACGAATCTCCACGGCTGGTTATTATAACCAGATGGAGCCCAACGAGCAGCTTCAAAAGCTGACTCAATATCATCAAAACTAACATTTGTTTTATCGAAAGAATAAGGGCTAAATCTCTTTTTTATTGTTGATAATACTGACATTTCATTGCGACTAATTAATTTATTTAACGAATCACATCTCCTGGTGTTACACCTTCTTCTGGAGTAATGAACCTCAGTCCACCATCATTAGTAGAAGCCATAAGAACCATCCCCCAGCTCTCCACCCCCTTTATTTTGCGGGGCTCAAGGTTCGCTAAAAGCACCACCTTACGCCCTATAACATCCTCCGGTGAGAAATGCTCGGCGATTCCAGAAACTACAGTTCTAACATCAAGGCCTGTATCTACAGTAAGTTCTAAAAGCTTCTTCGTCTTTTTTACAGCCACACACTCAGTTACGGTAGCCACTCTAAGGTCCATCTCTGAAAAATTATCGAAAGTAGTTAAATCTTTTTGAATCATAATAGTATGTTTTTTTGAGATAGTTGAGTCTCCTCCATTGTTTCCAAGTTTCGCTTTCTCAGCCTCGACAGTTTCTTCGTCTATTTTTGTAAATAAGATAGGTAGATCTCCCAACAAGGTGCCGTTATTTATAAGTGTAGAGGAGACATCCTTCCAAGTAGATCCATTTACTCCGAATGAGATAGATATTTTCTCAGCTGTCCTAGGAAGGAAAGGTTCTAGTACTATTCCTAAGTTTCCTACCACTTGGCAGGCGAGGTGCATGATGGTTCTTACTCTATCGGGATCAGTTTTTTGAAATTTCCAAGGCTCCTCCTCTGTGAGGTATTTATTCCCACGTCGGGCTACGTTCATAGCTTCTAGCTGGGCTTCGCGGTATCGGTGTCGTAATATCAAATCACCGATTCTCTCCCCAGCCCCTTCAAGCACTTCAATAAGCGACTTGTCGACATCTGTTAAAACAGATTCCTTTGGAACGACCGGGACAACACCTTCGTAGTACTTGCGAGTAAGCACGAGAACGCGATTTACGAAATTTCCAAGCACATCTGCCAGTTCGTTATTTATTCTATCACGATAATCGTTCCAGGTAAATTCACTGTCACGCTGCTCTGGCATGATAGAAGTCAGAACATAACGCATTGGATCGCTTCCCGATTGATTGTTTTCCAAGAATTCACTAACCCACACAGCCCAATTTCTAGAAGTTGAAATTTTATCGCCTTCAAGATTCATAAACTCATTCGCAGGTACATGGTGAGGCAAAATAAAGTCTCCGTGTTGCTTAAGTAAAATCGGAAATATGATACAGTGAAATACAATGTTATCCTTTCCGATAAAGTGTAGTAATTCAGTGTCCTCATTCTGCCACCAGTCTCGCCAATTCTTTCCATTATTCTCAGCCCACTCCATAGTAGCTGTAATATATCCGACTGGAGCATCAAGCCAAACGTAGAGGACCTTTCCATCAGCTCCTTCTACAGGAACCGGCACCCCCCACTTCAAATCGCGAGTCATCGCTCTACTTTGCAATCCGCCGTCTATCCAACTTTTACATTGGCCTACAACATGACTTTTCCAAGCCTTAGCATCATGATGCGCCTTGCCGTTAAGCATCCCATTCTCTATGTAATCCTTTAACCACTCCTCATGCCTTCCCATAGGTAAATACCAAAGCGTAGTAGGCTTCAAAACCGGTTTGGCACCACTAAGAGTCGACTTGGGATTTATAAGTTCGGTAGGCGAAAGAGTTGATCCACATTGCTCGCACTGATCTCCATAGGCCCCGTCAGCATGACATTTAGGACACGTCCCAGTAATATATCTATCGGCTAAAAACTGATCAGCTTCCTCGTCGTAATACTGCTCCAGAGTCTTCACTTCAAAACTATCATTCTCCAGAAGCTGCAAGAAAAAATCTTGAGCCACCTTGTGATGTTTTTCGCTGGAAGTTCTGCTATAGTGATCGAAACTGATATCCAACCCCTTAAACGCCCCTTGCATTTCAACGTGATATTTATCTACGATTTCACGTGGTGTCGTTCCGTCTTTTTTTGCCCTCAAAGTAATCGCAGCCCCATGCTCATCACTTCCACACACCCAAAGTACATCTTCCCCCGCACTACGCAAATATCTAACATAAATATCCGCCGGCAAATACGCACCAGCCATATGACCCACGTGAATAGGCCCGTTTGCATATGGTAGAGCCGAAGTAATTAGCCGTCTTTTTGGAGTCCTAATTAATTGGGTCGTTGATTGCGTTTTATTCATTAGCCCAAAAATACCTCACTCCCCCCAGACTCATTAACTTCACCGCAAAGAATGTCACACAAAGTTTTTTATAGACGCTTCCATAAGACGCCTTCATGAGCTCAATCAGACCTAAATATCTCAAGCCAGGCGATAAAATCATGCTCGTCGCTCCCGCTCGATTTGCCTCACCGGCCACCATCCAAGACGCAGCCTCGGCTGTGCTCGCTGCTGGCTTCACCCCGGTAATCCCTCCAGACCTCGATTCGCGAGACCACCAATTTGCGGGCTCCGACTCCCATCGCGCTTACCATCTCAACTCCGCTTTCCGAGATCAATCTATACGCGCAGTTTTCGCCCTCCGTGGTGGCTACGGCTCCGGCCGACTCCTCCCGATCTTAGATTCCTCAGCCTACATAGCTGATCCCACCTGGATTATAGGCTTCTCAGACATTACCGCACTCCATTCTTGGTCTACAAACCTCGGAATCTCCTCCCTACACGCGCCAGTAGCCTCCACTTTAAGCTCAACAATTCCAGCAGATGTCGAGGCAATATGGTCTACCCTGCGAGGAGAATTTGATTTCAACCCCAATGTGAAATTCACGGGGGGAAATCTCAGCGTCCTCTATTCACTTCTAGGCACCCCATATTTTCCAAATGTTAGCGAATCATATCTATTTCTTGAGGATATTGATGAATATCTATACCACATAGATAGAATGTTTCTAGCGTTTAAACTCGCCGGTGTATTCGAAAAGGCAGAAGGACTTATTGTCGGCATTTTCTCAGATCTACGAGACAATACAATCACCGATGGACAAACCCTTGACAATCCCTTCGGTCTTGATTTGCGAGAAATTATCTCAGCTCACGTCCCTTCAGACTACTCCGTTAAGTATGACAACCCCATGGGTCATGGAGAGAGGAACTACCCTTTAGTGTTAGGGTAAGAAATATTCAAGAGTTCTCATGAATATGATTGGGGAGGAGAGGAGGAGTGGGCTAAATTTGTGTCATGTACGGAAAAATGAAATCACACATCCAGCAGGAGCTCGTAAATATTGAGGAGGCTGGTCTTTTTAAAAGTGAACGGATTATTGCCACGTCTCAGGATGCGGTTATTAAGCTGACTGACGGCACTGAAGTTCTTAATTTTTGTGCGAATAATTATCTCGGGTTGAGTAACCATCCAAGGGTGATTAAGGCGGCGAAAAAGACGTTAGACACACACGGGTTTGGGATGAGTTCTGTGAGATTTATTTGTGGGACACAAGATATCCATAAGGAACTTGAGAAGACTATTGCAGATTTTCACCAAACCGATGACACAATACTTTACGCCGCCGCTTTTGATGCTAACGGCGGAGTTTTCGAGCCACTTCTAACATCGGAAGACGCAATCATTTCAGATTCCCTAAACCATGCTTCGATTATTGACGGAGTGCGTCTTTGCAAAGCAAAGAGATTTCGCTTCGCTAACAACGATATGATTGATCTTGAGACACAACTTCAGGCAGCAGTCGAAGCGGATTCTCGCTTTAAAATTATTGTAACTGATGGTGTCTTTTCTATGGACGGATATGTTGCCGAGATTGGAAAAATATGTGACCTTGCTGACAAGTACGACGCCTTAGTAATGGTGGACGAGTGCCACGCAACAGGTTTTATCGGCAAAACGGGTAGAGGATCAATTGAGCTACGCGAGGCGCTTGGAAGAGTGGATATTATAACGGGCACTCTCGGAAAAGCTCTCGGCGGCGCGATGGGCGGATTTACTACAGGACGTAAAGAAATTATCGAACTTCTACGCCAACGTTCTCGCCCCTACCTCTTTTCAAATTCTCTTGCACCGACAATAGTCGGGGCATCTCTCGAAGTCTTTAAGATGCTCGACGAAAGTACTGAGCTCCGCGACCGCCTCGAGGAAAACACCAAGTATTTCAAAAACGGACTGCGCAATGCAGGGCTCCCTTTCAATGATGGTGAGTCAGCGATTGTTCCCGTTATGCTTGGCGACGCCCGCCTTTCTCAAAATATGGCGAATCGCCTGCTTGAAGAAGGCATATACGTAATAGGATTTTTCTTCCCAGTGGTGCCTAAAGGTG
>DQKQ01000122.1 GCA_015660615.1 Flavobacteriales bacterium | reverse complement strand
GGTTTCGAGCTCGAAACGGTAGCGAGCTTTACCCACGTAAGATGACGTTTGTGGAAAATCAGCGTGCGATTGAGAAGTTGTTTTCGCAGAAAATACTTGGGTGTACTCGTCGAAAGAAGGTGATGCGATGATTCTACGTGTGGCAGTGGTCGTGAGAATCCAGTCCTCGAATGGAGATGGAGCTAGTGAGCCAGAAGGTCGTCCCGATATGAGGGTGAGAGGAGCTGATAACCAATCGAGGCCTGAGGTTTGGGCTACGGAAGCATAACGCTTGACAAGGATACCGTCAGAGGAGAAATTCACTTCGTACTCGGGGGCCCAATGGGCGGATGGAGTGAGGTACTTGAGGGTGAGGTTCTGGTCGCTCCTGTAGATGATGGAATTTTTTATATCGAGGGTGAGAACACCTTCTAGGTCTGAGCCTACTAGCTTTAGGGCAGTCTTTCGAGCTTCAAGTTCTGCAGATTCTAATTCTAGACTTTCGATATCTAATGAGACATCGAGGATATCTAGGGCCAGAGATTGGTTTCTTTCACGGAGGAAGTCGGCCATTTCAATGACATCGTCAACAAGGAGTACTTCTTGGGAACTTCCTATACTGCGGTTAGCGCTAAGGAAAAGTTGTTCTTCTTTATAGGTGTGAAGCACTGCTTCGAGCATACGGGTTTTTACATCCAACTTAGACAGGTTCTCTAAAACCACACTGAGTTCATTTGTGTGAGAAGAAGGACGGTCTCGAACTTCAAAATTTATAGACTCTAAAGAACTACCTGTAGGAAGGTCTATAGATATAGAGTTGAAATCTAAATCGTGTGAGAGGTCTGAGATCTCAAGAGTGCAAACTGTAGTTTTGAGTTGAACAGGTCCCGAATGAACAATCCTAGCTCCTTCTTGGTGAATCTCTACCGAGGAGATGGGAAGAGAGATGGAGGTTTGGGCTGAAGAGGAGATAAAACAAAGCTGAAAGATTGCGAGAGCTAAAGTGATGTGAGATTTCATGGGATGAAATTAAGGCAAGTGAAGCTAGTTACAGAAAACCGTATCTACTGAAGTGGAGTAAGCTATCCACCAACCGAGGCCACCTTCTATATTCGTCTTCACGTTAGTCGGGGGTGCGAAAGGATTTCCCTGTGAAGAAGCGGCTGCCTCGAAAGTCATAATGGCAGAAAAAGCCGATCTGTCTATTGATTCGAAACGAACGAGAACGGTGTCGCCAGTTTTCCAAAAGCCAGCTTCACCTTCAGGCTCTTCAGAGAAATCCTCAGCGTACCTAAAGAAAGTAAAAGTTAATGGCGTGCCATTACCGAAACTATCGTCCCAGGCAGATCCCAATGGGTAAATGAAAGAGGGATCCACTCCCACCCTACGCGAAGCCCAACGGTAACAATTCCCCAAAGTATCCGGATCAGTATACGAAGTGGATATAAAACCCATAGAATCGCTCGGAGCAGTAGTTGGAATAACGAAAGCCGTAGAGTCTATAGTGACAATATTTTCAATTTTAGAAGAGGAGGTTACCTCAAGTGTGTCGTATAGAATATGAAGGTCGTAAGTCACCCCATGAACACCTATAAGAGCTGGCTCATCAAATGAAGTATAAGCGCAAAAAGGATTGTCAGCAAGAACCTGAGGGTCTATTCCTAAAGAGGTTCCAAGCACTTCAAGAATATCTGGGGAGAGATCCTGGGTGCAAATCTCATCAAGGAGGTAGGGCACGCCGTTAGCGGAAACCGTTACCTCTGCTCCACCTAAAAACAAGCTCTCTGAGAGTTCGCCTACGGGATCGAAATACCCTTGGGTTTTACTCAGAAAAACGATGGGTGTATCCCCGTTACGGATAGTGCCTTCAACTACAAGTAAAGGCTCTGAATCAGGCAACTCCACATCGACAATCTTAGTGCACCCTTCAAGCACAATTGACAGGCCTGACAAAAGTAGGATTGAGAGCAAAAGAGCGGAAAAAGAATATGATGAAAATCGGGAAGTAAACATAATGCAAAAGTAGATGCTTCTCATGTGTAATTCACAACACGAAATGACTAAATTCGCTCCACGTAACGACGACATGCTGAACAGAAGACACCTCCGTATAAAGATCCTACATATCCTCTATGGATTCTATCAGGACGAAGACAGCAATGCGACAACAGCCAAGAGAGCTTTAGACCACAGTATAGATAAGATGTACGAACTCTATCTCATGCTCCTTTCTATGGTAGCGGAGATGCAGGAATTAGCGATAGACAAGATTGAGTCGGGACGTAAAAAACAACTTCCCACAGACGAAGACCTCCATCCAAATACAAAATTTGTGAGAAATTCTCCTTTAAGGATACTCGCAAATAGTAAGAAGCTGAAGAATAAACTTTCTAAGGCTGGAGTAGGTTGGGGGAAAAACCGTGAGCTTCTGCGTAACCTATACAGAGGGCTGCTCGTTCACGAAGAGTTTACAGAATACATGCAATCGGAGGACAGAGGGTTTCGACACGATAGAGAATCTTTAATTCGTATGTTTAAAAAGCACCTTATTAATGATGAGGCGTTTCAAGATATGTTAGAAGAGGAGAGTATATTTTGGATAGACGACTTAGACCACGCGGCTTCTATGGTAATTAAAACCCTTAAGAGCATAAACGAGGAAGATGAGGACGTGGATATCCTTCCGCTTTGGAGAAATGATGACGACGATAAGTCTTTCGCAAAAAACCTGTTCACACAATCTCTTGCGCAAGGCGAGGAAAATGAAAAACTCATAAAAGAAGGAGCTCAAAACTGGGAGTTGGAAAGAATCGCTCTCTTAGATAAAATCATCATGAAGATGGCTTTAGCCGAGGCGAAGACCTTCCCTTCTATCCCACTCAAAGTGACGTTGAATGAGTACATCGAGCTATCTAAGTTCTACAGCACTGAGAAGAGTCATGGGTTTATAAACGGCATCTTAGACCAACTCTTTACCAAGCTTAAAGAGTCAGGAGATATTAAAAAAACCGGCAGAGGTTTAATCTGATGACAGCGCCTGCAAAATACATTCTGCTTGCAGTAGTTATAGTAGCACTATCTAACTGTGTGGACGGAACAGATAAAGGTCGGATAAGCACCGATTTAATAAATATTAGTGCTACGGCAAATTCTTCTGACATTGATTCTAACGAGTCAGGGCCTATTTTAGAGATGGACAACATCTCATTCAACTTCGGAACGATAGCTGCTGGGAAGAGGGTGAATCATTTATTCAAATTCGTTAACTCTGGTGATTCTCCTCTTTTAATTGCTAACGTGCATGCTACGTGTGGGTGTACGGTTGCAAAATCTTGGCCTAAAGACCCTATAATGCCTGGACAGGGAGGAGAAATAGCCGTGGAGTTCGATTCCTCGAATAGGACGGGGCACCAGGATAAGGCAATTCACATAGTGTCCAATTCTAGACCTGCCACTTTAGTACTTAAATTGACAGGCGATGTTATAGGGCCTGATTTCGAACTATCTGATATTACTTCAAATTAAATTAATTCAATTTTATGATATTCAATATTTTATTACAAGCAGACGCTGCTGGGGAAAGTGATTTTTCTTTTATCATCCTTCTCGGAGGGATGTTCCTAATAATGTACTTCTTTATGATTCGTCCACAGATGAAACGCCAAAAAGAAGCCAAGACTTTTCGTGATGAGATTTCTAAAGGGGATAAAGTAGTTACTATAGGAGGGCTCCACGGAAAAGTGATTTCTGTGAGCGATCTAACTGTGATGCTTGAGCTAGAGAGCGGAAAAGCTCGCGTAGACAAGACGGCAGTTTCTCCAACGGGAAACGCTGACGAGCAGGACATTCAAAAGAAAAACGTATAACACACTTGTCATGAGAGCTCCCGACTCTACAAATAACATGTCACTATTTGTGGCGCTTATTCCGGTCATTGCGCTAATAGCAATGCTGGCGGGAGATGTGATTTGGTTTGGAGAGGACAGTTCTTATGGCTCGAACCAAGTGGCGCTTCTTATCGCCGCCCTAATAGCTGGGGGGATAGGAATTTATAAAGGGATTAAATGGGAGGCGATGCGTGATGCCATTGCAGCAAGTATAGGCCAAGCAACTGAGGCTATTTTAATACTTCTACTTATAGGTGCTCTTGCTGGAACGTGGCTGATGGCAGGTATCATCCCCGCTTTTATCCACTATGGTCTGCAGATTTTACAACCGGGGATTTTCTTATTTGCAGCTACTATAATTTGCGCTGTACGTTCTCTTGCTACAGGGAGTTCTTGGGGATCGGTGGGTGCTGTAGGCGTCGCTCTTGTGGGAATAGGAACG
>DQKQ01000079.1 GCA_015660615.1 Flavobacteriales bacterium | reverse complement strand
TGGTTCGTTTGAAGCTGGTAAATTTGTGGGAAACGAGAGATTCTCGTTATCGGGATCTATGAACCTCGACAGGATAGTAATGGGAGTTAACAACCCCGACACTCTTAGAACTGATGCTGCTATCGTAAGTCTTATTCCTACTGCTACATCCTACAGGGGGCCGCTCACAGTTACTGCTGGTGCTGGCTTGTGGGTTGATGCTGATGCTCAAAGCAGAAAAGGATCTGGCTCAACTTTCAAATTCTACCCTAAGGTTGAAGCCTCTATTCGTGTTCTCCGTGATGTATTTATTCCCTACATCAGTCTTGATGGAGGCTTAGAACAAAACCGGTTTGCTTCAATTGTTGATAAAAACCCATTTTATTACGCATCAACTGAATCAGACATGCGAACTACGAGTCGCTCTAATGATTTTAAAATTGGGATGAGGGGGACATTAACTAAGGCGGTTAGCTTTCAAATAAATGCTTCAAGTACCAAATATGAGGATTTCCTTTACTTTGGGAATGACGCATCATTAGATACCACGGGTTCTCGTTTCACAGAGTTTTACGACACTTTAAAAGTAAGATCTGTTGGGGGGCACCTTTCACTTAATATGATTGAAAACCTTGACATTAGATTAACCGGAGCTATATATGATTACGATGCAAATGGTCAAGATGCTGCTTGGAATCTCCCGAACACAAAGTGGTCTATGGATTTAAGCTATTCCTTTCTTGACAAATTCTATGTTGATGCTTCAGTTACCTTTTCGGGAACTCGTTCATCTGTTTCTCAAATGGATCCTGGGCAGGATGCTGAAGCTTTTATGCAAGACGGTGATATTTATTACTACAACGTTAAACTACCCTCTTATATTGATGCAAATATCGGAATGGAGTATCGATATAATTCAAGAACATCTGTTTGGGCAAAGTGCAGTAATTTGACTAACTCATCGTACCGACATTGGGTAGGTTATCCGGTTCAGGGAATTCAAGCGCTTTTAGGAGGTAGTTATGCTTTTTAATTTCGCTTAAATATTGAGGCATTATGCTGTAGTGAGTTAAGGATAAACTCTAGATAGGGCAACACATTTAGCCAATTCATCCCTAATATGTGAATAACCTTTAATTTCGTTGTAAAAAAAACTGATTTACTCCTATATTTCTAACTGATTTTCATCACAATTCTAGTATTTTTAAAGTCTAGAAATAAGACTTAAAAATATGTCAGAAGAGAAGAATAAATCAGGCTCTGAGTCTGGGTACGAAGCAGACCAAATCCTGGCTCTTGAGGGAATGGAGCACGTGCGCATGCGTCCGTCAATGTACATAGGAGATGTGAACGTAAGAGGACTGCACCACTTAGTATATGAAGTAGTTGACAACTCTATCGATGAAGCATTAGCTGATCATTGCGACAGAATCGATGTTTGGATTACTAAGGATAACGGCATTAGAGTAAAAGATAACGGTCGTGGAATTCCAGTAGGAATCCACGAAAAGGAGGGCGTCTCTGCTCTTCAAGTTGTTATGACTAAGATCGGTGCCGGCGGTAAATTTGATAAGGATTCATATAAAGTATCTGGTGGACTTCACGGGGTGGGTGTATCATGTGTGAACGCTCTATCTATTCATCTTAGAGCTGAAGTTCATCGCGATGACAAGGCCTACGAGCAGGAGTACAAGCAAGGAATTGCAGAGTATCCAGTAAGAGAATGTGGAACCTCAACAAGTAACGGAACCATCATAGAGTTCCTACCTGACCCTGAGATCTTCGAAGTTCATGAATACAGCTACGAAACTATCGCAGACAGACTTCGTGAGCTAAGTTTCTTAAACCAAGGAATTACAATTACTCTAACAGACGAAAGAGAACTTGCAGAACCTGCTGAGGGCGATGAAGCTCAAGAAGGAGTCTTCAAGACTGAAGTATTTTTCTCTGAGAATGGACTAAGAGATTTCGTTGAGTACATAGATAGCACTCGTGAAACATTAATTGCTGATGTAATCCACATGAGTGGCGAGAAAGCAGGCATTCCTGTGGAGGTTGCTATGACCTACAACACTTCTTACTCTGAGAATCTATTCTCTTACGTAAACAACATTAACACCTACGAAGGTGGTACTCATCTTACGGGATTCCGTCGCGGGCTCACGAATACTTTAAAGAAGTATGCAGAAGGGTCCGGAATGCTCAGTAAACTGAAGTTCGATATTAGCGGAGATGATTTTCGTGAAGGCTTAACAGCTGTTATTTCGGTGAAGGTCGCTGAGCCTCAGTTCCAAGGTCAAACGAAAACCAAACTTGGTAATGCAGAAGTTTCAGCCCCAGTATCTCAGTCTGTAAGTGAAATACTCGAGGCGTATCTCGAAGAGCATCCCAATGACGCACGAATTATTGTACAGAAAGTTATTCTTGCAGCTCAAGCACGTCATGCAGCACGTAAAGCTAGGGAGATGGTGCAGCGTAAAACGGTTATGAGTGGATCGGGACTTCCTGGTAAACTTGCAGATTGTTCTGAGAAAGACCCATCGCTTTGTGAGATCTTCCTAGTTGAGGGTGACTCTGCGGGTGGAACTGCTAAGCAAGGTCGTAATCGTCACTTCCAAGCTATTATGCCTCTTAGGGGTAAAATCTTAAACGTGGAAAAAGCGATGCACCACAAGGTGTTTGAGAATGAAGAGATTAAGAATATCTATACAGCTCTCGGAGTACGACTCGGAACTGATGAAGATGAAAGGGCTCTGAATATAGAAAAACTTCGCTACCACAAGGTTGTTATCATGTGTGACGCGGATGTCGATGGTAGCCACATTGAAACCCTCATCCTTACATTCTTCTTCCGACATATGAAGGAACTTATAGAGAATGGATATGTTTACATAGCCACTCCACCATTATACTTAGTTAAGAAAGGTAAACAGCAGAGGTATGCTTGGAACGATGATGAAAGAGACAACTTTATTAATGAATTAAAAGGTAAATCTGGAACTGATAGCGGCATTGGCATACAGAGATATAAGGGACTTGGAGAGATGAACGCGGAACAGCTTTGGTCTACAACAATGAATCCTGAAGAAAGAACCCTTCGTCAAGTAACCATCAATAATGCAGCTTCAGCTGATCACGTTTTCTCAATGTTAATGGGTGACGAGGTGCCTCCGCGTAGAGCTTTTATTGAGGAGAACGCGAAGTACGCGAATATTGACACTTAAAATCTAAACCTAGGGTCTACCTAAGGCCTAGGATAAGGTCGAATCATAGGGAAAGTAAAATAAGAGTTCACAAATGAGTAAAACTCCTGGCACGGTTTGGATTACTGGAGCAAGTAGCGGAATAGGCCTCGCTTGTGCAGAAGTCTATGCTGCTATGGGGGCACGGGTTATTTTATCATCTCGCAGAGAGGATGCGCTTGAGAAAGTGGCTTATGATTTATCGTATCGCCTCAAGCTTCAATGTGAGAAGACTTTTGTTATAGCACCTTTAGATCTAGAAATCTCAGACTCCCTTGATGGGGTCGTGAAAAGAGTGTTGAGCGAAGTAGAAACTGTCGATATTATGATTCACTGTGGCGGTATAAGCCAACGATCTTTAGCGATTGAAACTTCGCTTGAGGTAGATAGGCGCATTATGGAGATTGACTATTTCGGCACCATAGCGTTAACTAAGTCCCTCCTGCCCTACTTTGTAAAAAGACAGGCCGGACAATTTGTTGTAGTGACAAGCTTGATGGGGATTTTCTCTTCCCCTCTGAGATCTGGATATTGTGGTGCTAAACACGCTCTTCACGGATTCTTCGAAGCTTTGAGGGCAGAACATTATAAAGATGGGATAGGAATCACCATGGTTTGTCCTGGATTCATAGCTACAGATCTGTCGCTCAACGCATTGACAGGAGATGGGAGCAAACAGGGGACAATGGATGTTAAGACAGGCTCTGGGATGACTCCACTTCAATGCGCTAAGAGACTCGTAAAAGGGGTAGAGAAACGTAAACCTGAAATATTTATAGGTAAATCCGAGCTAATAGCCATTTACTTAAAGAAGTTCTTCCCTGGGCTATTACGCAGAATTATGCGTAAAGTAGCTGTAACTTAAGCGAGGAGGAAATTTCCTATACTCTTCAAGCGTGAACTTTATTGCCATTAAAAGTAGTAGTCTCTATGTGTATTCTCGTCCTTCAACATCTAACAATTTAGTGCGCTTTTTAACAAAACGCAATCCAAGGAATACACAAGTACTGATAAGAAGTAGATACTGCATAAATGGGCTGAGTATGAGGGCTTCTTTAAATTGTAGATCAGAAGAAAAACCTTCTCTTAATGAGTGTACCAAATCAATAGCCGAGAAAGAAAGAATCATAGCATAAGCTCCGTTGTATTCTCGCTTAAGAACATTTCTGAAAGAGAAGAATACACCAGGAGAGAGCCACTTTAGAGTTCGCGGGAGAAAGGCGGGGGTGCCTGAAGCCCAATCTAAATACTCTTGACCAAATTTGCCTCTCAAATATCTTTCCTCAGTCATCGCAATCAGAGTATAGTACACCCAGAAAGCAACAGACACAACTATTGTGAAAAACAAATTACCTGTAAGCATAACTATTCCCAGCCACATAAAATAATTGCCTGTATAAAGTGGGTGACGCATATAACCGTACATCCCCGTTGAATTAAGAGTGAGAGCTACTTGACCTTCAGAGGTGTTGCGTCCAGAAGTCCCCTTGGGTACATAGGCTATGGTAAAGGAGCGTATGACTAATCCTAAAATGCCAACTCCAAGGCAGGTTGCTAGCCAACTAGGATCGTTAAAAGCAGGGGAATTGTCATCAATAAAAGCTACGTATAACGCAATCGGGACGAGGAAAGCTGGAAGGAAACTGCGCCAGCGGAAAAGCCAACCGCCTGTGCGCTCCATATCTTCAATTAATGGCATAAAGAAAGTTCTACGGGAGAGTTT
This sequence comes from Flavobacteriales bacterium, assembly GCA_015660615.1. Taxonomy (GTDB): domain Bacteria; phylum Bacteroidota; class Bacteroidia; order Flavobacteriales_D; family Sanyastnellaceae; genus UBA974. The sequence continues at coordinate 5,679 of DQKQ01000079.1, read as the reverse complement.
AATGCGATGAAATCGTGAGCGCTTTCAATAAATGGGGACATATAGGCGTCCTCTTCTAAGAAAGGTAGCTCAGCTCTAAAGGCATCTTGAAGCTTTTGAAGTTTCGGAGACATTTTACCTAAGCCTGCAAGATGACCTAAGTCTGAAGCTTGAGCCGCACAAAGCGCCTCAATAGCGAGCACCTGCTCAGCTTGTTCTATTACTTGCCAAAGTTTAAGCGCCGCATTCGCCCCCATACTTACATGATCCTCTTGCCCGTTAGAACTGTCTGCGTTATCAGCAGAACTAGGAGTAGTGAGTTGTTTGTTGAGAGAAACAAGGCTGGCTGCAGTGTATTGGACGATCATTAAGCCAGAGTTAAGGCCGGGATCTTTCGCAAGAAAAGCCGGTAAATTACGAGTACCACTCATAAGCTTGAAAACCCTGCGCTCTGAAATAGAAGCTATCTCATGAACGGCAAGCGTAAGTCTGTCGAGGGCAAGCGCTAAAGGTTGACCGTGAAAATTTCCACCCGAAACAACCTTGTCTTCGTCTGGGAAAACGAGTGGGTTATCTGTTACAGCATTTATCTCATTCTCGAATAAATCTCTTGTCTCTATAAAAACATCAAAGGAAGCTCCATGAACTTGAGGGATGCATCTGAAAGAATACGGGTCTTGAACATGAGTTCTAGGAGATTTCATTTTTTCAGAGCCGTCTATCCAATCTCTTACAGAAGCAGCTACATCCATAGCTCCCTCCTGATTTCTGACTCTATGAAGATCGTGGTCAAATGGCGACTCTAGGCCACTCCATGACTCTAAAGACCAAGCTCCAATAGCGTTAGCCCACTCCATAAGATTATCTATACGCAACATAGAAGCCACGCCATAGCTGAGCATAAGTTGGGTTCCATTAATAAGCGCAAGACCTTCTTTAGGCCCAAGAAGTAATTTCTTCCAGCCGAATTCTTTTAAGGCCTCTGAAGCGTGAACTGCCTCTCCCCCACGAATACTCACCTCCCCCTCACCTATCATAGGAATCACAAGGTGAGAAAGTGGAGCTAGATCGCCAGAAGCTCCAAGCGAACCCTGACATGGAACGATAGGAATAACGTCACTGTCAAGAAAATCTAACAGCCTTTCAATAGTTAGTGGATTGACAGCTGAATAACCTTGGCCTAAAGCCTTGGCTTTAAGAAGAAGCATCATCCTCACGATAAAATCTGGGACATCATCACCTACTCCGCAAGCATGGGAAATGAGGATTTTATACTGCAGTTCCGAGAGTTTATCATCTGGAATACGAGTGTTAGCGAGTGACCCAAATCCCGTATTCACACCATATAAAGGTACATTTTTTTTAGCAATTCTATCCGCTAAATAAGCATGGCATTTCTCCACTCTTTCCTTCACATCTGGTGACATGTCAGATATGAATTCACCCGAATCAAAATTAGGCAAACGGTCATATACATCCTCTAGCGTCCACCACTTGGAATCCACCATAAAATTATCCGCTTTCATATCGGCAAGATACCGCCGGTTCGTGTTAACTTGGCTCACTATTATTCAACAGTTATATACATGAAATTTCTGCTCACTTGTTTAACGACTTTGGCCATGCAGCCTGTTCTTTTAGGCCAAACTGCTAGCTCGATCGACTTCACCGAATTCGACCTCGATAACGGTCTCCACGTAATTCTTCATGAGGATCATTCCACTCCCATAGTTGCCGTTACAGTGATGTATCATGTGGGATCTAAAAATGAAGATCCTTCGAAAACTGGAATGGCTCATTTTTTCGAGCATCTTCTTTTTGAAGGTTCGGAAAACATAGAACGAGGGGAGTTCGACCACTATGTAGAAAATGCTGGTGGAGTTCTTAACGCTAACACATCACAAGACCGCACATTTTATTACGAGTTGCTACCGTCTAATCAACTCGAACTAGGGCTTTGGTTAGAATCTGAAAGAATGCTTCACGCGAAGATTCAGCAGATAGGAATCGACACTCAAAATGAAGTCGTTAAAGAAGAAAAACGCCAAAGAGTGGATAACCAACCCTACGGCTCAATGATCGCAGAAACTATGGACGCCTGCTATGACGTACACCCATATCAGTGGACTCCAATTGGATCTATGGACCATTTAGACGCTGCAACTCACGAGGACTTTATGGAGTTCTACGAGACATTCTATGTCCCTAATAATGCCACACTAAGTATCGCTGGCGATCTTAATACAGATGAAGCTAAGGCTCTTGTAAGCAAATACTTTTCTGGAATTCCAAAGGGTAAGAGGTCTATTCCGCGTCCTACCGAGATAGAACCCACAAGAACAGAGGAGCGCAGAAGTGTAGTTTACGGAAAAGATCGTCTCCCAGTAGTTATCCAAGCCTACCCCATCCCAGCTCAAGGCACCCCAGACTACTACGCAGTAGATTTACTTAATCAAGTTCTCTCAGGTGGTGCTTCTAGCAGACTCAACAAAGCTGTTGTCGACGAAAAGCAATTGGCTCTTTATTGTGGTGCATTCAGCTTTGGTTTAGAAGATCCAGGAATAACATTTGCGTTTGCAATGGTTAATATGGGAGTAGATCCATTAGAGGTTGAAGAGGCGATGAATGAGGAGATTGAAAACATGAAGAAAGACCTTATTTCCGAGAGAGAGCTCCAGAAACTTAAAAACCAAATCGAGACTCAGTTCGTCTCATCAAACACTACAATGGCAGGAATCGCAGAGGAGCTTGCAAACTATCACACTTACTACGGCGATGCGAATCTCATAAACACCGAAATAGATCGATACTTAGCTGTCACCCCTGAAGACATTCGTCGAGCTGCAAAAACATACTACAAACCGGATGCCCGCGCCACCATCTATTTCCTTTTCCAGGACAACAATAACAAAGACTAAGTTCGAAGAAATACTAAGAAAATGAAGACTTTAAAAAACATATTAGTAGCCGCACTATCATTCGCTATAACTTCTACTGCAACTCTCGCACAAGTCGATAGAAGCCACGCTCCAGAAGCTGGCCCAGCCCCCACTATTGAACTTGGTGAATCGACCATGCATAAGTTAGCAAATGGAATCCAACTTATTGTTGTCGAGAATCATAGACTACCTAAAGTTAGTTGGACTTTATCGCTTGAACATAAGCCAATATTCGAGGGTAATAAAGCCGGGATGATAGATCTTTTCGGAGACCTTATGCAATCTGGCACTTCTTTAAAATCTAAGGCAGAACTTGACGAAGCTGTGGATTTCATAGGTGCATCTTTAAGCGCTAGCGCTAAAGGAATCCGTGGCTCTTCTCTAACAAAACATACAGATGAATTCCTCAGCTTAATGGCTGAGGTTATTCTTAGCCCTTCTTTTCCAGAAAGCGAATGGGAGCGCCTGAGAACACAAGCTCTTTCAGGATTACTCGCTTCTGAGAGCTCACCTTCGGCTATCTCTGATGCCCTTACTCGAACAATCAACTTCACGAACAACCACCCTTATGGTGAGATAACCACTGCTGAGACATTAGGCTCCATCACCCGAGAGGATTTTCAGGACTACCACAGCACGTATTTCCACCCTAACAATGCTTACTTAGTTGTCGTAGGAGATATTGATTCAAGCATCGCTTTAGAAAAAGCGAACAAGTATTTTGGTAATTGGAAAAGAGCTGCTATACCTTATCAACGTTGGGACTCACCTGACAGACCCAGGAATATTCGTGTCTGTCTTGCTCCTGTCGAAGGGGCAGTCCAAACCTCTATAAAGGTCACCCACATAATAAATATGCCTCCAGGCCATAAAGATGCTATAGCAGCATCTGTGATGAATAGCATTCTTGGAGGAGGAGCTTTCTCGGGAAGACTGATGCAGAACCTACGAGAAGATAAAGCCTTCACTTATGGCGCACGCTCAAGCTTCTCTAATGATCCACTTGTGGGTACGTTTACAGCTTACGCCGATGTAAGAAATGAAGTCACCGATAGCGCAATCGTAGAATTACTTTACGAAATCAAACGAATCAATATAGAACTTGTAGACAGTGCTTCTCTAGCTGTAACTAAAAACTACATGAGCGGCAGTTTCGCTCGCAGGCTAGAATACCCCAATACGGCAGCTTTGTTTGCTCTTAATATAAAACGCTACAAGCTACCTGAGGACTATTACTCTACCTACCTTCAAAAACTCTCAGAAATTACTATTGAAGATGTATCTAGAGTCGCTAAGAGACACATCCGCCCAGACCAAATAAACATTACTTGCGTAGGAAACCCCTCGATAACAGAATCACTAAAACAATTCTCAACTTCTGGAATAGTAGAACTTTACGACGCATACGGCCGCCCTTTAATAGAACGGTCCCCTGCAGCAGAAGGAGTCACCGCAAATAGCGTTATAACCGCCCATTACGATGCTCTAGGCGGAGTAAAAGCATTCTCTAAGCTCAAGGGCGTTCAACGCAACGGCTCCGTGGAAATGCCTGGCGGTATGAACCTCCAATTTTCTCAAACGAATAATTACAATAAAAAAGCGCGCGGCGCAAGGACCTCCATGAGTATGAGTGGATATGATATAAAGGTTAATGTAGTCACTGATAAAGGTGGCTTCACTGAGAAAATAGGTTCTAAATCCATATATGATGGCCCTGAACTTATTCGCTCTCAGTGGGAAGAACTCGACCCAATATTTATGCTTCACGCATCAGAAAAAGGCATAACCACAGAACTCCAAGGCGTAGAAGAAATCAATGGAGTTAAGTACCACGTTATTTCATTCTCCCTTGACGAGTCTATCAACTTGACTTGCTATTTCGACTTTAATCTAGAAACTCTATCGTTTTCGAAATCGACGATTGACGGACCTGACGGGCCTACAACCACTACTACTACTTACAAAAAATATATCGAGTACGAAAAAGGACTTTCATTCCCGATTGAAGTTATAACTCTTGAAGGTCATAAACAAATGTCAACTCGATTAGGTTCAATCACTATCAACCCAGAGATCGATACATCAATCTTTAAACTCGACTAAGATGACAGACGAGATTAAGATGTCTGATTTGAACGAGTCCATCTCACCCTTAGTCATCCTAAAAGATGTCTCCCTCAATCATCAAGAACACCAAGTTCTGAGTGGCGTCAACCTTCAGATCGACCGTGGTGAGTTCCTGTATCTGATAGGAAAGACCGGGAGTGGGAAATCCAGTCTCTTAAGAGCTCTATACGGAGATCTTAATCTCACAAGCGGATCAGGTGAAGTGTGCAATACTGACCTATCTAATCTCAACAGAAGAAACGTGCACAAACTGCGTCGAAAACTCGGGATAGTATTCCAAGATTTCGGATTACTTACAGATAGATCTGTGAGTGACAATTTGAGGTTTGCGTTAAAAGCTACCGGTTGGATTAAGAAAAATGAAATTATAAACCGAATAGACGAAGTACTTGAAACAGTAGGCCTACCACACAAAGGTTACAAATTTCCACACGAACTTTCCGGAGGAGAGCAACAACGTGTAGCCATAGCTCGCGCCTTACTCAACTCTCCCGATTTCGTCCTTGCTGACGAACCCACCGGCAACCTAGACCCAGAAACCACAAGAGAAATTCTTACTCTTATGCATGGACTTACAGATTCTGGCTGCAGCGTTATTATGGCTACCCACGATCATGCCTCTATGATGGAATTC
>DQKQ01000070.1 GCA_015660615.1 Flavobacteriales bacterium | reverse complement strand
CTGTAGATTTTACAGTTTTAACTATTTTCTCAGCCGATTTATCAACCAGGTTATGGTCGTATGACTTGAGTTTTATGCGAATTTTTTGTGTCATGGTGTTCCTAGATATTAACCTTGGGCTTCTTCTATTACTCTCTCTTGAATATTTCTAGGAGCTTCAGTGTAATGACTGAAAGACATACTAGATGTGGCACGACCTGAAGTTAAAGTTCTAAGGTCTGTAACGTATCCGAACATCTCAGAAAGAGGAACTTTACCGTTAATTACTGTCTTGCCTGAACGCTCATCAGTGCCTTCAATAATAGCACGACGTTTGTTTAGGTCTCCAATACAATCACCCATATTTTCCTCTGGAGTTACAACCTCAAGAGACATCATAGGTTCAAGAATTTTTGGTGTACATAGCTTAATTGCATTACGATAAGCAAACTTTGCAGCTTGCTCAAACGATAGTGCATCTGAGTCAACTGGGTGAAAGCTTCCGTCTAAAAGCTCAACTCGTAAGCTATCCATAGGGAATACAGCTAAAACACCATTTACCATAGCCATTTTGAAACCTTTCTCTACAGCTGGTATAAATTCTCTTGGAACGTTTCCGCCTTTAACAGAACTTTGAAATTCTAATCCATCTTTCTCAGGATCAGTAGCCGGTCCAACTTTAACAATAATATCAGCGAATTTACCACGCCCACCAGATTGCTTCTTGTAAACCTCACGGTGCTTAATTTCTGAGAAGATAGCTTCCTTATATGCTACACGTGGTTGTCCTTCGTTGCACTCAACATTAAATTCACGACGTAGGCGATCAATTAGAACTTCAAGGTGAAGCTCACCCATTCCAGAAATAATTGTTTGACCACTTTCCTCGTCAGTTCTAACGGTAAAGGTCGGGTCCTCTTCAGATAACTTAGCAAGACCATTTGACAATTTATCAAGATCAGCTTGAGATTTAGGTTCGATTGCAATTCCAATCACAGGATCAGGGAATGACATCGACTCGAGAACAATCGGTGAATCTTGAGCACATAAAGTGTCGCCAGTACGAATATCCTTAAATCCCACAACAGCACCGATATCACCTGCCTCTAATTCACCTATAGGATTCTGCTTATTAGAATGCATTTGGAAGATTCGCGAAATACGCTCCTTCTTATCTGAACGAGTATTCTTAACGTAAGATCCGGCAGGAAGAGTTCCTGAGTATGCACGTACAAAACACAAACGACCAACAAAAGGATCTGTGGCGATTTTGAACGCTAGTCCTGCAAATGGCTCATCTGGATCAGGCATACGCTTAATCTCTTTCTCTTCATCATCTGGATCATGACCAATAATAGCACCAACATCATATGGTGATGGAAGGTAGCGCATTACTCCGTCTAACATTGTTTGTACTCCTTTATTCTTAAAAGCAGAACCACACATTATTGGAGTAATATCCATAGCTATGGTAGCTTTACGAATTGCAGAGTAAATCTCATCATGAGTTAAGCTATTTGGATCTTCGAAATACTTCTCCATAAGAGTATCATCCTGTTCTGCAACAGACTCTATAAGTTTTTCGCGCCACTCAGTAACTGTCTCAACAAGGTCTTCTGGTATATCAATCTCCTCCCAAGTCATCCCCATATCATCCTCGTTCCAAACAAAAGCTTTGTTTTGGACTAAATCAACTACACCGCGGAAAGTCTCTTCTGCTCCAATAGGAACCTGAAGAGGTACTGGATTTGCTCCTAGCATCTCACGAATCATCTTGACAACATTAAAGAAGTCAGCACCAGAGCGGTCCATCTTATTCACGAAACCAATACGAGGAACTTTGTATTTATCAGCTAGAGACCAATTTGTCTCAGATTGTGGCTCAACACCAGAAACTGCACAAAAAAGACCAACAGCTCCGTCTAACACTCTCAATGATCTTTCTACCTCAACTGTAAAGTCAACGTGACCAGGAGTGTCAATAATGTTTATTCTATGCTCTATGCCATTGAATTCCCAAGAACATGTAGTTGCAGCAGAGGTAATAGTAATACCGCGCTCTTGCTCTTGCTCCATCCAATCCATAGTCGCAGCACCATCGTGAACCTCACCAATCTTATGTGAAATTCCAGTATAATATAGGATACGCTCCGTACATGTCGTTTTACCGGCATCTACGTGGGCCATAATGCCGATGTTCCTTGTTAGGTTGAGGTCTCTCTTTGCCATAATAATATTAGAAACGGAAGTGAGCGAATGCTTTGTTTGCCTCAGCCATACGATGGGTGTCTTCTTTCTTCTTGAAAGTAGCCCCCTCCTCTTTTGCAGCAGCAATAATCTCTGCTGCTAAACGAAGAGCCATAGATTTTTCATTACGCTTACGCGCAAAACTAATCAGCCAGTTCATCGCTAGACCATTCTTACGACCATCACGTATAGGTGTTGGTATCTGGAAAGTGGCTCCACCGACACGACGGCTTCTTACCTCTACTCCAGGAGTTACGTTTTCAAGTGCCTTCTTGAATAGTTCTAAACCGTCTTCTCCAGACTTTTCAGTAACTTGTTCTATAGCGCTATAGAAAATCTTGAACGCAGTACTTTTCTTTCCGTCTTTCATTAAACTGTTGACGAAAACAGTTACTTGAACATCTCCGAATTTTGGATCCGGTAGGACGCGGTGCTTTTTAGCTACTTTCCTTCTCATTGTTCAGTGTATTACTTCTTCTTTGGTCTTTTTGCTCCGTACTTAGAACGACTCTGAGTACGACCATCTACACCAGCTGTATCGAGTGCACCACGAACTATGTGGTATCGTACACCTGGTAAATCTTTTACACGACCTCCACGAACCAGTACGATACTGTGTTCTTGTAGGTTGTGGCCTTCACCACCTATATAGGCATTCACTTCGTTTCCGTTAGTTAAGCGTACACGTGCCACTTTTCTCATTGCTGAGTTGGGCTTCTTAGGTGTCGTAGTATAAACACGAACACACACGCCACGACGTTGTGGGCATGAGTCCAATGCTGCGGACTTACTTGTTACCGGCTTAGTGTACCGGCCCTTGCGTATTAGCTGCTGTATTGTAGGCATCTTCGCGGTTAGCGTTATCAAATGGGCATAAAAAAGACTTTCCCAAATTTAAATGGGGGTGCAAAAGTATAACATTTTGTATTAATTCCAACAACATTGAGGGGTTTTTTACACCAAAATGATAAAGGTCCCTTCGCTTCATCCTGAATAGTACTATACTTAACTTAGCGCTGTGGAATTTCTAAACGATTTAAATGAGCCCAAAAGAGCTGCTG
>DQKQ01000155.1 GCA_015660615.1 Flavobacteriales bacterium | reverse complement strand
TTATGGGGTGCCTTATGGTTAACGATGACGAGCTAAATGAAAAACTGCGCACACTACAAAATTCATGCGGTGCTGTAGCTGGCCCTATGGATTGTTTCCTCGTCATTCGTGGAATTAAAACCCTACATCTTAGAATGGCTCGCCATTGCGAAAACGGCAGGGCTGTAGTAGAATATTTAAAGACGAATGATAAAGTAGAGAAAATCTATTGGCCTGGACTGGAAAGTCATCCCGGATACGAAATAGCCTCTCGTCAAATGTCTGATTTTGGTGGTATGGTTGCTTTTACTCTCAAAGGCGACTCTCTCGCTTCAGCAAAGAAATTTGTTGAATCTACAAAGATTTTCACGTTAGCTGAATCTCTTGGAGGAGTAGAATCTTTGATAGGACACCCCGCTTCTATGACTCACGCCTCTATTCCTAAGGAAATTAGAGAAAAAGTCGGAGTAACGGATGGACTTATTCGACTTAGCTTAGGTGTGGAAGATGCCGTGGATATTATCGAAGACCTTAAATTAGCTTTCAAAGAAATTTTATAGATGATCACGAGTAATACGACACCAGAACATCACGCAATTGTAGGTGCAGGTCTAGTCGGAAGTTTACTCGGACTTATGCTCGCACAACGTGGATATAAAGTCACTATCTATGATCGTCGATCCGACCCCAGAAATAGCAAAGCACTTGAAGGTCGTTCGATTAATCTCGCACTTAGCGATAGAGGTTGGAAAGCACTCGAAAAGGCTGGTGTAGCTGACAGAGTTCGTAAAATAGCTCTCCCGATAAAAGGTCGCCGAATACACGACCACTCTGGGAATGAAACGTTCCAACTTTACGGAGTTGGAGATCAGTGTATATACTCTGTTTCTCGATCAGGTCTCAACCTGATATTGGTGGAGGCCGCAGAAGAAAACCCCTCTCTGGAAGTAAAATTCGACCATGTAAGTACAGGTTACGAAATTGCCGATAAAGGCGACGTATCAGGTGTGAAATTATATTTCAAAAATCGAAATACAATCCTACACGATAGAATTTTCGGGGCCGATGGCGTATTCAGTGTCATACGTGAAAATATGACTCACACAAACCGCTTTGACTACTCACAGGAATATCTTCCACATGGGTATAAGGAAATTCCTATGAGTCCTAACACCGATGGAGGATTTAGGATGTCGGAGGACGGGCTACATATTTGGCCTCGTGGACAGTTCATGCTTATGGCGCTACCTAATCCGGGTGGTAGCTTTACTTGCACACTTTTCGCCCCTTATGAAGGAGAGGAGTCATTCGAAAACATCAAGTCTGATGAAGACGTACATGCGTTCTTCAATAGACATTTCCCTGACGCAATACCTCACCTCCCTACACTTATTCAAGACTGGAATACAAACCCTGTAAGTTCTCTATGTTGTGTAAAATGTCATCCCTGGAATATCAATTCCCGAGTAGTCATTATTGGAGATGCTGCACATGCAATAGTGCCTTTCTTCGGACAGGGCATGAATTCTGGATTCGAAGATTGTACAATTCTTAGTTCACTAATAGACGAAGCCGTTCCAACATCAGAAGCTGACTGGAAATCACTTTTCGAAGAGTATACTAGACTAAGAAAGCCTGCCGGTGATGCTATATTAAACTTAGCGCTCCATAACTATATAGTTATGCGTGATAAAACTGCCGACCCTAAGTTCCTTTTACAAAAACGTATAGAAGCTCGAATCTCAGCTGCACATAGAGATCGCTGGAAACCTCTTTATACATTAGTAACGTTCAGTCATATCCCATACGCTGAGGCGTTGGCAAAAGGTGAAGTACAACAAGCAGTAATGAATGAAATCATGGCTACACCCAACATTTCAGAAAAATGGGAAAGTGACGAAATCGTTGAGCGGGCCATTAAGCTTCTCGACGATTACGATTCTGGCATCTCCACTATCAAGAACCCCGCCTCCTTATTAAGTACTGATGCTTAGGCAGATAATTTTATTGGGCTTTACCTTCGTTTTTATGTCGATAATTTCTAATGCTTCAGCCCAAAACTCTTTCTTCTCTCCCACCCTCTCAGACTACCGATCATCAGGATGGACTCTTTCCATTGGGGGTTCTGGGCTTGGAGGTTCGAATTCTCCTTTCAACGAAGAGTGGCTTATCGCAAACTCAACTTCTGGAACTATCGACACTTTGTATTCAGGGACTTGGACTCCCCAGGGAGGGTTTCATTTATCTGGAGGAATAGGGCGTGTTTTTATTGCTAAGAATCCAATTCTTGCCGATAGGTTCTCGATAAACCTGATCGGATCAAGACGTACAATAACAGAAACTTTCGAAGGAGTAATAGATGGGCAAGATAGTGTTGTTGTAGGATCCGGAAGTGCCTTGAATATTGGGGTATTTGTTGATGCTCTTAGAGCTATTACTCTAACTAAGAAAGTGTTTTTAGAAGTGGGAATAGGTGGAGGATACAGAGTTGACTTCTCTTCTGAATTTGACTTTGAAACATCCACTCCCCTATCAGTCCTGGAAGGAGAAATGTCTCCTTTTTCCAGTTGCTTTGAATTTATAATGGGCGGCGGATTAAAGATGAAACGAGGGAAATTTATAAGAGTGCAATTCGCAGCGGACATACTTCAACTAGCTCCCATAAACTCCACCGCTAAATTGCCTTGGAGAGTGGGTGATTATAGGCCATATCGGGCAATGATAAGTTGGGATTTGTTTGGCTTAAAGCCCATTAAACCTGAGGGTTCTTGTGCTGCTCCAACTCATTCTGAGAAATCTAAAGAGCTCTTCGGGAAGAAAATGCGAGGGTGGGGAAGGGCAAAGAGTAAAAGGAATAAGAAGGATTGATTAAAACTACCCTTCACATAATTCAACCAGTACTTTAGCAGTATCAGAAGGGTGAAGGAAGGCAATTCTCTTTCCATCAGCTCCGTCTTTTGGGCCGCTTATGCATCGGTATCCTTTAGATTCTAATTCTGCGATTTCTCCTTCTAGCCCATCGACTTGAAATGCTATATGGTGAAGTCCCTCTCCGCGTTTTGAGATATGTCTAGCTATGGGGCCGTCTTCTGATGTGGATTGAAGGAGCTCGATTTTAGACTCGCCTGTTTTAAAAAAAGAAGTCACGACTACCTCAGACGCTACCTCTTCCCTTTTATACGGCGTTGTTCCAAGAACATCTGTAAAGATCTTCTCAGCTGCCTCTAAATCTACTACTGCTATTCCA
>DQKQ01000117.1 GCA_015660615.1 Flavobacteriales bacterium | reverse complement strand
GGAAAAAAGCAGGGCCCTGCTTAATATTTGCGAAGAATTTGTTTTTATCATGGGAAAGATCATCTGAGTATCGTTGTCCGTTTTTAAGACTAACAAGATAGTGCTAATTTTTCTATATGAATATATTAGATCTAGAATTGTAATACAAGGCTGTTCAGATTTATAGCCTTTTATGAGATAATAGCCTTTTAGTAAAATTGCGATTCAACCTGATGGAAGTTATTCTTTTATTATTTTTTGTATGATGCTTTGTCCGTTGCTTAGTTCTAAATGAAGGGTATAATATCCAGGTATAATCCCGCTTAAATTAATCGTGTTGTCGAAAAAATAAATGCTCTGTTTTATTCCAGCAAGATTAAACAATTGAATCTTTATAATTTCATCATTCTCATTTTTCAGTTTAACTACTAATTGGTCATTTGCAGGATTAGGGAAAATCTCAACGCTATTTTCTAAATGAGCCTCCTCTGTCACAGTCAGTTCATTGACCGTAATGCTAAAAGGCATCGTGCAGTTGTTATTGCTGTTATTTGAATTGTCTACCACAATTTCACCGGCGATCTCATAACCAATTGGAAAGTTAAAATCCTGAAATACATAGTGTAGTGTCGTGGTTGAAGGGCCACCTATTCCAAAAAAACCCATGCTTGTATCAACAAACTGAAGGGTGTCAGATGACGTACATAAAACAAAGGTGGGTGCATACAGTTGTTGATAATTGACTGTCACCTCAAACATTAACCAATATAAATTATTTGTCTGACTAATAAAAGCAGAATCAATGGACAATGAGTCACATGCCATATATGTTGAATCACAAACTCCCTGAGCCTTAGATTCATTAATCATAAACGGTATTAAAAATATGAGCAATATTTTCTTCATGACCTAAAATTACAATACAATGGGTGTTTAGTTGCTGAACTCTCAATAATTAGATGGTTGAGTATGAAACTCTAACGAATATTAGCAACGATATAGGGGTCGTTTAAAACAAAAACGAGAGACAATCTTTCGACGGTCTCTCGCTTGGTACCCGAAGTGGGGATCGAACCCACACTCCTTGCGGAACACGAGTTTGAGTCGTGCGCGTCTACCAGTTCCGCCATTCGGGCAAATGGGGGGTGCAAAAATAAGGCAGGGGAGGCTTAGGTTGCTTACTCAGAGCAATCTTTCCAATCACAAGTGGTAGGAGCTGAAAGGCAGAGGGCGGATGAGGGTAGGGTTGAAAGTTCCGTGTCGCGAGATTCGAGCCAGAGCTTGCGGGCTGTGAGGTCCTGATGTGTAGATGAGCCTGGTAATAGACGCATACGTTGAGCGGTGTGCCAGCCTTTGTAAATAGCTGTTTTTCCATCTTGGGCGAGGTGTGACATTCTTAGGGTGAGCTCCGCGTCTCCACAGCGAAGGATAGGAAGAAAGCCGCCAGCTCGTTCCCAAGCTAAGCGAGAGTGAAGGCTTTGACAGTGGCCGTGATAGATAGATTTAAGCTTCGTGAAGTTTGCTGACCAACGCTCAAGGACTGGGCGTACTGTGCCTTCACGGCCACGAAGAACGTAGAGGAGGTGTTCAAGCATGGTGGGGGTGGCTTCGTCGTCGGGGTCGACGAAGGTGATGTGAGTCCAATCAGGATCAGCTGCAGATAGTGCGGTGTTTCTTGCGATGTAGGCTCCGGAGTTTTTTGTGAGTTGGATCGCCTTGATACGTGGGTCTCGTGCGGATTGTTCTCGAATGGTAGCTAGGGCTAATGGGGTTGTGCTTTGGTCGTCTACAATGACGAGTTGCCATGACTGGTGGGTTGAGGCTAGAATGCTGTCAATGCAGCCAGAGAGATACTGATGGTGGTTATAGTGAGCGCAAATGATTAGTACCTTAGCAGAAGAAGTAAATGCAGTGTCGTTTCTGTGTTTGCGAGTAAGTCTACGGACCTCAACTAGGTGTAAGGCTGTCTGAATTTTCGTCGAAATGCCGAGCTTACGAAAAAAGAGTGCCAATGGAATGCGAATTGCGTCGGGCATAATTTTATTAAAGAGACTCACTCTCATGACTTGTGCAATTCTGTATCGTATCCGAGTGCGTGTGCAAACTCCTTTATGTCTATAGCAAGAGGGGCGTCAATATCGCTGAGTTCTTGCCAGTTTAATAAGCTCTTGCGATTTTTGTATTTGTGTCGGCGCCATTGAGTTATAGGGCCTACCTGCGGGTTGAAAAGTGAGTTACTAGCGCGTGAATAACCGGTATTAGCTCCTCGGCGTGCACGCTTATATGCTGCCGACCATTCTTCAGGGCTCACCTCCCACCCTAGTTCAGTTAATATTGAGGGTTGTAGGGACTCTAGGTCTTCTAGTTTCCAAGTGTGTGTGGCCAAAAATGATGCTCGGGTATTCCAATCTAACCAATGCTTCATCGCGCGGTGAATTATTCTTCGGGGAAGCTTGGGGGAATTAGCTTGTATATAATTCCAACTCGCTTTGTTAAATGTCGTGAGTGACCCAATAACTTTAAGTGGGTGGCGAACTTGGTGGCCTACTAAGAAAGATGAGTCTAGAATGGCACCGCCGGGGCCGTATACCGCATCTTCTACATTAGCGACAAGGCACCAAGAGGCTATACCGTCAGCACCCATGCTTTCGTGTTTTACGTCTTTTTTGAGTTCCGATACAATGGCAGCGAAGAAATTAGTCCCTGAGCGCCCTGTCCCAAGAACGGCTATTTTTTTCGGTTTAGCAGTCATACAGTTTGAAGAATTATCCTAAAAGTAGTTCCCACTCCCAACTCGGATTTTAATACCGAGATTTTTCCTCCGTGATATTCTTCTATGATCCGTTTTACCAGTGAAAGGCCCAGCCCCCACCCTCTCTTTTTTGTGGTAAATCCAGGTGAAAATACATTTCTGATATCTTGTCTTGAAATTCCCTTTCCGGTATCTGAAATATCAATAGTAACACCTTTTGCGGAGTGATTAACATTGATATTTATCTCTCCCCTACCTTCCATAGCATCAACGGCATTTCTGAGTAGGTTTTCTAGTACCCAACTAAATAGAGAGGGGTTAAATAACGCGTTTATCTCAATGTTCTCCTGAATACCAGTAAGGTGGATCTCTACTTTCTTACTTATCCTGGGTCTCATATAAGACAAGGTGTGTGAAACTGATTGTCCGATATCACCTGACGTAAGCTTAGGTTGAGAGCCAATTTTACTAAATCTGTCTGTTACGACATGGAGGCGTTGTACATCTTTCTCCATCTCAATAAGCATCGATTGGTCGATCTCCTTTGCTTCCTTTAACAAACCCACCCAGGCCATTAATGAGCTTAGTGGTGTACCTAGCTGATGAGCCGTTTCTTTTGCCATACCTACCCAAACACGATTCTGTTCTGCCTTCCTAGAGCTGCTAAAAACCAAGTAGGCTGTGAGTAAGAAAGCCGCTATTAAAATAAGTTGGATGAGTGGGTAATACCTCATAGAGGTGAGGATCACGCTGTCCTCAAAAAAGATGAGTCGGGCCCCTTCGCCTGGGAGGTAAACCTTTATAGGATTGTTAGACTCAGACATTCTGAAAAGTCTCGCTTGAAGGGATTCTGGGTTTTCCAGCTCTTCAATATTCACCCCTTTCGAGTGAATCACCTTCTGCCTAAGTGAGTCAGTCATAATAACGGGAACTGAGGCGCTGTTTAAAATCGTCTCCGACACGAAGGAGGAAATGAGCTCTGCCATAGCCGTTTTCAAGTCTTTGAGTCGAAGGCTCTCATCGTAATAAACTGTTTGGCCTACTTCTTCGAAACGAATGGGGTTGAATCGAGACGACATTTCGTCTCGCAAGCTGTCGAAATTCGTTAAGCCCGATTCTAAATTTATGTCGTAGAGTTTCCTCCCATAGTCGTCATATATAAGAACGGGAACGGTAGAATTCGACCACAGATAGTCTGTGACAAAGGTGAGGTCCATGCCCCGGGGTGGGTTGTCGATTATCCTATATGCATCGGCTAACCTGTCTGCTTTTTTACGTTCGTCAGCCTCGAGCTGCACAAACAATTTCTCAGTATAATCGACGAGGTGGCTTCTCTGTATAATGGCTTCAGACCAAACTTTGACTTTCGCTCTTTCTTCAATTTTCACACGCTTGGTGAGGGAGTTGGCATACCAAAGGGTCGCACCTACAATTACCGCTGCCGAAGCGAGCAGAATTCTCTTCCATCGTTTTTTTGAGCGGGCTTGCATCTCGTTTTAATCGTAGGCAGAACAGTGTTGGGCACGCTTAGAGCGTTTATCACATGCGCTTAGAGCTATGATTACTTCGTGTGAACTAGCGGCCGCTATTCTAATCTCGGATATCCCGAAATCGTATGCATATCCGAGTGTGATATAGTCCATTAAAGCAATCTGGAGGTGCGCGATAAGAGCTGATTGGTTTCTATATCCTACTCCTATGGAGAACTGGTCTTCGTAGGAAAGTAGTGCGGTAACATCTAAAGAGGCCGGCAGCCCAGATACCATGCGCATTTGTGCTGAGGGTTTAAACATAAAGCGACCGTCTAAATCGAAAGAGCTTCCTGCAGTAGCTACTACGTGGCGGGAGGTGCGAGAGCTGAGCGTCATTTCAGAAAGCTCCGCTGCGGTAGCGTTAATCATTGTAATTCCAATAAAACTATGCTCATCTTCATACCAAACCCCAGCGTCTATAGTTGGAAACAGGAACTGTGAAGAGGATGAAACCGCAGGATCATAAGCCGCTTCAAAATCAGGAAAGTTTAAACTTCCTATATTTAATCTGTGCTGAACAACCCCCACTGATAGTCCTGAGCTAAGCCAACCCCCGTTAGTCATCTTTAATTTATAGGCATACGCTAAAGAAAAGGAGGTCGTACCCCAAGGGCCGGCCTCGTCAGTTTCTATCCTACCCCCCACTCCATGGACGCTTTGGTTTGTCTCAGATATTCTACCTGAAAGACTTGCAAAAGAATACGAAGGTGCTCCTTCAAACCCCACCCATTGATTGCGAAAACCTAGCCTCATATCCAGGCATGATTTATTCCCAGCAGAAGCCACATGATCCTGAAAAGGGGTCATCAAATAGTTCGAACGAACGGGCAATTGTTGGGCTGTAACAACCGTAAGACAAGCAAAGCTCGAAATTATGGCTAAGAAATAAATTGGAATATTCTTCATCGTATTACCGCTACATTTCCTACAATAGGATCGAGATCCACTCCAGGTTCGTTTAACTCTATCACATAATAATACGTCCCTGTCGGAACATCCTTCCCTCCCTTCTTCCCATCCCAGGCGAAGGGATATCCAATGCTTCTAAACACCTCCTGACCCCATCTATCGTATAGCGTAATTAGAGACCTAGTGTATAAGGGTAGCCCTGTAATTTTCCAGGAGTCGTTATAGTTATCTCCGTTAGGCGAGAAGGCGTTAGGCACATCTACATCTGTTCCCACGACGACTAAAACCTGGTCTGAATACTCGCATTGCTCCACGAATCCTGTTACCTCAAATGAGGTTGTTGAAGGTGGCGTTACCGTTACGGAGTAAAAGGATGGATTGTCTACATATTCTTCTGGAGACCAAATATACCCCAGCCCTCCGTCTCCTCCCAGCACCTCTAAATCTGCAGATTCAAGGAACTGGATGTTTATTGGACAACAGGCGTCTATACTCAACGGCTCCCCTGAAACCTCTATATTAAAACTACACGGAAGCTCTATAATTCCCGTGGTGTATGATATTAAAATAAGATAGTCTGTGTTCGTGTAGAGAGACTCCGTT
>DQKQ01000100.1 GCA_015660615.1 Flavobacteriales bacterium | reverse complement strand
GCATATAAGAACCTAATTTTGAATAGCGCGTATTACTTAAACGAATCATGCGCGTTGACGATTCCTCTATACTTGCTAACACTTGAAAGAATCCTTTCATCTTCGATTACTGGTGAGAGAGCGCTTGAACTTATTCAAGCATCTACCATACCGAAAAGAGTTAAATCATTTGATATTATCAAAGAGTGGGAGCGAAGCGTCCATGATGAAACCACTCTCTCGAATAAAGAAGTATTTATTAACGCTGTACAGACAGCTGGTGCATTGGGGTCTGTTGTTGTTGAGCAAACCATGGGATGTACAACTTCAGAGTTAGAGTCTGGATGTCAATTCAAGTGTAGTATACACCCATTCTTTTCTGAATTATTTGAGAAGCATGTAGAATTAAATGACTGTCTACTTGTTGTAATCGATGGTGCTATTATTGACGTTAGTGAGATACACCATCTGTTAACATATGCTTACGAAAACCAAACACCAACTGTGGTGTTTGCCAGCAATTACTCAGATAATGTTGCGAATACGCTAATTGTAAATTGGAAAAAGGGATTAGTGAAAGTGCTACCGCTGCTTATGGACAGCGGGTTAGACAATGTTAATCAAGTAAAAGACTTATGCACTGTCGCAGGGGTGACACCAATCTCGAAAGAATCTGGCATACTCATAAGCACATTAGACTTTAATAATATCCCACCAAATGCAGTAAAATATTCTATAAAAAAACAATCTTGCTTAATCCAGACCACAGTAAATAATTTCAACTCGATCAAATATTTGCGAGAAGATGTTCAAAAAACGTTAGCAAAAGAAAAAGTAGAAGACGTTAGAGACATATTAAAAAAACGTTTAGCTCAATTATCAACTCGTACTGTCAGAGCTAAAATCAACTGCTCTAAAACAGAGGAGGGAATATTACGAGATAGAGTCGCAAGTTTAATACAACTTCTTGCCAGAGCTGGAAACGAAGGGATCATCGATGTGCGATCAATTTATGCTGCGCTAAATTATGTCCCGTCAAATTTTATGCCCACTATGTTACCCTACCAAATAACTCTTAATGCGATTCAAAGAGCAGCAGCCGACGCGAGAGCTATAAATAATATTAGCGTCATTATCAAGCTGGACTAGAATGGTAAAATGGAATACATCGAAGACACAGTGGCATAATGCTGATTCTGAGCCGGCTTTATTTAACGACATTATTGAAAAAATAAATAGTGATAATGCTTATCAAATTCATGTTGGGTGCGATTCTCATAAGAGGGGAGACACATACGTTTTCGCAATCGTCATTGCAGGCTATATCAATCGACGAGGGGGCATTTTTTATTTCCACAGAAAAAGAAGCAAAGATTGTGCTTTAGACTCTATAAAATATCGTCTTATGAAAGAAGCGGAGCTAGCGATAGAAGCAGCTCGGTTATTGAGAGAAGAATTTCCTGGTAGGATTATAAGCGTACATCTAGATATAAATCCTGACAAGAGATTTCTTTCGTCTAAAATTTTGACATATGCAATTTCTTGGGTAAGCTCTTATGGGTTTACACCAATTGTGAAGCCATATTCATGGGCTTCATCGTCTTTAGCAGACGCATATGCTAAATAAACGTTTACTATCACGCACTACAGATATAATTGACATCAGGAGGATGACTAATGCCACCCAAAACAAAGACAAAGACAAGAACTTGGTCGACAAAAGAAATCAGAGAATTAATCCAAGAGATTTTAACATTTCAAAATGACTCTCTTCAGTCGGCGCTTATGACTGCAACAACTGAAGACTTTTCAGAAGAATCCCGCTTAACCAGAAGTCAAGCGGAAGGAGTCGGTCAATTAATAGAACATTCGTCTAAGGATGCAGCGTTTAAGGTTTTAGCTTCAAAGAAGTTATAAGATGCAAGGGTTGAAGCACTTAGTAAAGTGTCGGTGTATTTTGCCTACGCTTAAAACTCGTGCCGATCCACCGCTACATCAATTCATAGTATTTTCAATCGTAGAAAAAGACGTAGTGCTTGAGAAGATTGTAAATTGTAATAATTGTGGAATCGCTCATAGAATAATAGACATTTGCAAATCTGTTATTATGGATAATGTAGAATCGTCGAAATCAGTAATGACCATAGAAGATATGGCGATTATGCTACCAGAGTCTGTTTCAACAATTTTACAAACCTATGAAAAAGATTTACCAGATTATGAACATGCACATTTTATACTACTGCATGAGGTTCGAGGAGACTTTATAGTGCTTTCGTCAGAAATAGCAGAAGAGAAAAAACTCGGAAAAGTATTGACATACCGAGGTGAGGGAAAATTCATAATCGAACCCTATTCAATAGACGGAATGTTAAAATGATCGATGAAAAAATAGAACGTGAAGATACAGACTGGTTACTTGATACCAAGAAATCAAGAGACATATGTCAAGAAATTTTGAGGTTTGGAGTTTCCCAAACACAAATTAAGAATATAATCAATTTGCTTGCACTCGAGCTAGAAGATAGGGAGATGATGCTGGCAATCAATAGGGCCGTAGAAGAAAAGGAAGAAGAACGCCCAAAGATTCTTCATCCGGGAGACAATAATGAGTGATTCGAATACTATTCTCGAAAATTGGGAAAGCCTAAAGGAGCTTGTGGGGACTTTAGAACTTGATGTTCATAAAAATGCCCACGGTAATAAATCTGCAGGAGTCAGAGCCCGCAGAGGGCTACGGCAGCTTAAGGATGCATCTGCGTCGTTAGTTAAACTAACACTAGAAGTTGAAAAGAGCAAATAGCTCACCCTATCAATTCGAGCAAAACTTAAGAGAGGGCGTAAGCTCTCTCTTTTTTTTACGCAAAGCTATACTTAATTGCGTGATTGATCAGACAATATCTTCGGAGAAGATGATTTCAAGAATTGCTTTGCTAGCTTCTCTATTTGACATATTCGCATGCGAGTTACTTTGAATATGTCACCCACTTCTTGTAGCGTCATTGGACCATCTTTAGATGCAAGAATAACGCAGTTGTGGTGCTTCTTGGATTCCATCTCTTGCCAATACCGGCAATCTTTTTTCTGGCAATCTACACCAAGGTCAGAGTGGGCTTTAAAGCAAGTTAATCCCTCTATAACAGCGTCTGCCTTGGTGGCACGTTTTGTGTTCTTCCTTATTTTACCTTTATTCATTCAGCATTCCTCTAAATGTTACTTCATGTACAAAGATATTGTAAGCCACTTGTAGCTAATTTTTCAAGGAGAAAATTTTGGAAAGCAAAAGAAAACGATTTATTCTTGACACGAGCGTACTTCTGTACGATAAATCGTCAATACATTCGTTTCCTGGAAATGATGTAATTTTACCTCTTCAAGTTATAGATGAACTAGATCGGTTTAAAGAAAAACCCGGTATCGTTGGTGACGCAGCAAGATATGTAAATCGATTTTTAGATGAACTTCGTGAGTGTGGGCGTCTGGATAAAGGCGTTTGGGTTGATTCTTCGTTAGCTGACTCTCAAACAGTAATGGTTACTATTGATGAAGACTTATCAAAACTGCCTCGTGGATTGGCACAGGATCGGGGGGACAATAGGATCCTTGCCACATGTATGTCAGAGAAGGCGAAGACTAACTCTGGACCCATCGTCGTCGTAACTAAGGACATTAACCTTCGGGTGAAGTGCGATGCATTAGGGATAAGAGCAGAGGACTATTATAAGGATCATCTTGAACGAGGGAACACAGAATATACTGGACATCGAGAGCTGACAATCGCAAAAAATAAAATCGATTCTTTTTATAACGACGGTGTTCTAGCTTTGGAAAATGAAGACCTATCTCCTAATGAATGTGTTGTTATGACATCGTCAGAAAGATCATCCTCTGCACTTGGTATGTATCGGGCAGGAACCGTATATGCATTAACACATAGGCCAGGACAGCTCATGAGCAATTTTGAGTCCAAGAATAAAGAGCAAGCTTTTGCTGTTGAGGTTTTGTTGAGAGATGAGATAGAACTAGTGACGCTTACAGGTCTAGCTGGTTCTGGAAAGACATATGTTGCACTAATGGCTGGTCTAGACGGTGTACAACAGGGGAAGTATAAGAGGATAGTGGTTTCTAGGTCCATACAGCCTGTTGGAAGGGACCTTGGGTATTTGCCTGGGGATATGGATGACAAAATGCAACCGTGGCTTGCACCGATCACAGACAACTTCAGAACAATGCTTAGCGATAAGAACTTTACTTACTTTGAAATGATGAAAGAGCGAGGAGAATTAGAGGTGGCGCCGCTAGCGTATATACGCGGTAGAACGTTTAACGATTCATACGTGATTGTTGATGAAGCACAAAATGCGACAGTACATGAATTAAAAACGATTATTACCAGAATTGGTAAGGGTTCCAAAATTGTATTGTTAGGAGATACGGATCAGATAGACACTCCGTACATCAATAAATTAAGCAATGGATTGTCGATCGTTGTTCATAAATTTAGAGATAAAAACTCTGCCGCGCACGTGCAATTAGTAAAAGGTCAAAGATCGGATATAGCTTCTCTTGCTTCTTTGATTCTTTAACTCTTCCCGTGCATATTTAGTAGAGAGGTGCACAGTGGGAAGTTCAAAGTTAAAAAAGTTTGATAAGAATCGTTTTCGGAAAATCTACCCCCGTTTTCGAAAGATGCCCATTTATTCCTACATGGGAGATGCGGAACTTGTAATCGAGGCTCATGAAGTTACCTTTACTGCGACTGATGAAGTGGCATTCCAATTAAAGGAAAATTATACGTCTAGTCCGAATGTTACATGCACCCCCATGGGAGAGCAACATTCAGATGTTAATATATTCATAGCGAAGGTAGAAATAGGTGGAGTTCCTCCAGGCGGTAGAAAGGCTATTGTGACGATTAGAGCCAGCGCGGTATGGACTGGGACAGTCTTTCTACAAGCTGTGAAGGCAGGAT